>JANQJT010000062.1 GCA_028281485.1 Phycisphaeraceae bacterium | reverse complement strand
CAGGCGATGGCCGTTGCGATCGACCAGGTGATAGCCGTCCCGCGCACCGACCAGCGCGATCGGCGTGCGGTACACCACGAACACCTCAACCCGATCCGTTCGGCTGCGCTCGATGCGTGTCACGCTTTCGATCCACGGGTTCTCACTCAGCGCCGCCACCGCCGCCGCCAGCGATCGCTGATCCATCGGATCGGTGCTGACCTGCGCCGCGACCACCCGTCGGATCGAGTCCGCCCGGTCTGTGCCCATCCAACCCGGCACGTCGTGCAACACGACCGTCGGCACGGTTGCCTTGGATCGGCCGATCTGCTCGCCCAGTGCCCGCTGGCCGTACCACAGCCCCGCGACGATCGCCGCCATCACGACCGGCAGGAGCATCACCGACAACACGCTGCGCATCCATCCCGATCCGCCGCGTTCCATGTCCCCGTGCTGCTTGGCCGGCTTGGCACGCAGCCAAGACCGCTTCGGCTTCCCGCCGCGCTTGCCCTTCTTGCCCGATCTGTTTGAAAAAAGCCCCATGCCTGCTCCGCCGTTTGCGTTGTGTTCGCGCAGGGATTGCGCCGCGTTCAACAACTTCTATCGGCGATTGGCGTCGCGCAGCGCCAGATTAACCAGACGATCGCACAGCGCGTTCATCGTCAGCCCCGATTGCAGCGCCGCCTGCGGCAGCAGCGAGTGAGACGTAAAGCCCGGCAGCGTATTGATCTCCAGCAGCCAGGCGTGTTTTTTGTCGTCGAGGATGAAGTCCACTCGGCTGAGGTGTCTGCCGCGCAGCTTCATGTGCAACGCCAACGCGTGCGTCTGGATATTGATCATCAGCTCCGGATCGATATCGATGTCGAACCGATAATCGGTGTCATCCCGATCGTATTTCGCCTCGTAGTCGTAGAACTCGGCCTTGGGCACGATCTCGATCACCGGCAGCGTCACGTCGTCCAACACCCCCACGGTCAACTCACGCCCCTCGATGTACTGTTCGATCAGTGCCTCGCCGCGCTCGGTCAACAGCTGCTCCAGCGCGATCGATACCGTCGTCTCGTCCTCACAGATCGTCACCCCCATGCTCGAGCCATCGTCGATCGGCTTGACCACCACCGGCAGCTCGAACTCCGGCCGCTCCCCGGGCCGCACCACCCACGCCGGCGGGGTGTCGATACCCAGCTGCCGCGCCACCTCTTTTGTCTCGGCCTTGTTCATCGCCCGCGTCGCCGCGGCGCTGCCCCAGCCCACGAAGGGCCGCCCGTCGGCCTCGAGTTTTTTCTGTAGCGGTCCCCCTTCGCCCCACGCACCGTGCAGAACCGGAAAGATCACGTCACACGTCTCATCCAGCGCAGACAGATCTTTCGGCAGGATATCCCGCTCAATCGTTTCATGCCCCGCCTCGCGCAGCGCCGCCGCCACGCCCGCGGCGCTCTTCAAAGAGACCTCTCGCTCGCGGTCGGGCCCACCGCCCAACACCAACACCGTATAACGCTCTTTCATCATCGCATCATCGTATACGCGGGATGCCGGCGATCAGTTTTTTTCTTCTTCGATTTTTGGTGTGATCGGCGCGTTCCCCCAGATCACGACCTCCTCGGCCAGCATCACGCCGCAGTGTTCCTGCACGCGCTTCTTGACCAGCCGAATCAGGCGGATCACGTCGTTGGCGCCGCCGCCCGACGCCAGCGTGATGAAGTTCGCGTGGACCGGCGATACCTGGGCCCCGCCCACCGTCAGCCCCTTCAGACCCGCCTCGTCGATCAGCTGTCCCGCGCCCTTGTCCGAGACCTCGGTCGGCGGATTCTTGAACGCACAACCCGCCGACGCCGACGCCAGCGGTTGCGTCTTCTTTTTGTAAGCGAAGATGTCGAGGATGCGCTGACGCAATACTTCGGGATCGTCCTCGCTCAGCTCAAACGTCGCCGAGAGAAACAGGCCCGCCTTGATCGAACACGAGCGGTAGCCGAACTCGACCTGGTCGCGTTTGAGGGTGAAGATGTCGCCGCTGTCGCTCATGTAGGACAGGCTGTGCACGCTCGGGCCGATCTCACCGTACTTGCCGCCGCAGTTCATCCGCAGCGCCCCGCCGACTGATGCGGGGATGCCCGCCAGCACCTCCAACCCGCCCAGCCCCATCTTGCCCGTCTCGATGACCAATTTGGCCAGGTCCGCCCCCGCCCCTACCGTTACGCACTGGCTGAAGCGTTGAATCCGCGTGAAGCTATCGTCGTTCAGCTTCACCACCACGCCGCGCACGCCTTCTTCCGCCACAAGCAGGTTGGCCCCGCTGCCCAACACGTACCAGGGGATGCCCGCCTCAAAGCATCGGCTCGCCAGCGCGCCCATTTCCCGGTCGCTCGAAGGGTGCGCAAGAATATCAGCGGGCCCGCCCACGCCGTACCACGTCAGCGGCCCCAGCGGAACGTCCGCCTCGTAGCGAACGCCCAAGTCTTCAATCACTACCGGATCGATCCGCGGCCTCATACCTATTCATTCGGCCAGCGACTCGCCGCCGCTGGACGATAATTACTCACCCGACATCATCAGCGCCGCCGCCGCGAACATCTCGATCTGCTCGCGCGTCAGTTCGCTGCGGACACGTTTCATGGTCAACCGCACCTCGCGTGCCCCGCCGATCCGCTCGGCCAGCTCACGGGGCACGGTGATCGTGAAGAACTCGTCGTCCTTGCGCGTCTTGTTGTTCGACCCGCCGGTCATGCGCGGGCGATTCGAGTAATCCGACACGCGACACACCGCGACCTTGCCGTCGATCTCAAGCTCCACCGTGTCCATCCGCCGATACACGCCGCCGGCGAAGAACGCCTCCACACGCATCGACAGCGACGCAACCGGTTGGCTTGCCGCCTGGCCGGCGTGTGAAAAGCTCAGTTGCATCATGTGATTGGCACGCGAGCCGCGCGTGACCCGCATGTCGGTCTGCTTGCCGGTCGCCTGCGTGCGGTTGGTGTTGGCATCGAAGGCGCGTGTGAAGTACTGCTGTCGCACCCGGGCCTGCTCGGCCTGCTTCTCCTGCTCGAGCGTCTGGCGCACGGCGTCCAATTCGGTGACCTTTTGTTCCAGCGTTTGTGTTTCCTGTTGCTGGTCGGCCAACCGTGCCCGCAGCGCGGCGTTCTCTTTCTCGAGTTGCGCGATGCGTGCGTTGGCCTCAGCCAGCGCCCGGCGCAATTCGGCGGTGGACATCGTGTCCGCATCCTGCGCGAGCAGGGCGGAACAGGTCATCAAGAAGGCACAAACCAGAACGATGGTACGAGTCATGGGGGTGTTCCCTCAAAGTGGTTGAACCCATGCTAGCCGCCGTTTTTCGCCCCGCCAAACGCCACGGCCCCATTCGTCAAAAGTACCGGTTTTCTATATACTCTCGGCCCCCAAAGTTGCCCCACGAACCCGATTTCCCAGGAGCTTATGATGCCTTCCCCGATTCGTGTTGCCGTTACCGGTGCCGCCGGCCAGATCGGTTACTCCCTGTTGTTCCGTATCGCCTCCGGGCAGATGTTCGGCCCCGATCAGCCGGTCATCCTTCAACTCATCGAGATCCCCGTCGA
>JANQJT010000045.1 GCA_028281485.1 Phycisphaeraceae bacterium | reverse complement strand
CACAACATCAGGCCCGATGTCCGCTACCCCGCGATGTTCATCACCGCCGGCGAGAACGACACCCGCGTCCACCCCATGCACGCGCGAAAGTTTGCCGCGCTGCTCCAGGCCGTCGCGCAGAACACCGAGAACGAAAACCCCACCCTGCTCTGGGTCGATCGCGACGCGGGCCACGGCGGCGGCAAGCCCCTGGCCCTGCAGGTGCGCGACATCGCCGACAGCCGCATCTTCATGATGTGGCGACTGGGCATGCTCGAACACGATTGAAGCGGTTGATACCATCAGCGCATGCTTGAGACGTGGCATTGGCTGCAGGAAGAAGGGGAGGCGTTGCTCGGGGCCGTCGGGCAGGAGGCGGCCATCGATCCCGCTACCATCCAGCGGCTCCGCAAAGACTGGCCCGCGCCCGCCGTCTCCGCCGCCATCGAACTGGTGAGCGCCCGCCGAAAAGCGTCCACCAAGTTCACCTATTCCGATCGACTCTTCGCCGATTTGGTCGGCGTCGAACAGGCGACCAGCCAAGCCGTTGCCGATCACAAGGCCGCGCGCTTCAAGCAAGCCGGCATCACATCCATCGACGACCTGTGCTGCGGCATCGGAGGCGACGCGATGTCATTGGCCCAGGTCGCCGACGTCACACTCATCGACGCCGATCCCTTGCGCACGTGGATGGCGAAGCAGAACGTCCAGGCCGCGACCGGCAAGCAGGTCCATGCCCAAATCGCCGACGTCACACAACTCGACCTGCGCGACCGATCCGTCCACCTCGATCCCGCCCGCCGCACCGACGCGCGACGCATCCATCAATACGAGGACTATCAACCCGGCCCGGACTTCATCGAAGACCTGCTGACCCGCTGCCCCGACAGCGCCGTCAAGCTCGGGCCCGGCGTCGATCTCGATGCGCTGCCGCCCGGTGAAATCGAGATGATCGAGGAAAACAACACACTCGTTCAGGCCGTGCTCTGGTCCGGCAAGCTCGTCCAACACCAGCGCAGCGCCACCGTCCTCCCCGCCGGCGAAACGATCAGCGGCTCGCCCGAGTTCGTCCCCGTCGCCGAGGTCCGCGACTACCTCTACGCCGTCCGCCCCTGCGTCGAACGCGCGGGCCTGGTCGGCAATCTTTGCACACAAACCGGCGCCCAATCCACCCATCCCCAGCTCGGCCTGCTCACCGCCGACCAACCCGTCACCAGCCCCTTCCTCACCGCCTTCCGCCACCTCCACACCCTCCCCTGGCGGCAGAAGAAAGTGAAAGACTGGCTCAATCAACACGACGCGGGGCTCGTCGAGATTAAGACACGCGGCGGGGCGGTCAATCCCGATCCGCTCCAGCGACAGCTCCGCGGCACGGGCACCACCGCCTACACCCTCTTTATCCTCCGATACGACGACCGCGTCATCACACACATCACCCAGCGTCTCTAAGACAACAAGATGTGTATCATGACAGGGCCATGACACTCAGCCGAAAGATCGTGCTGTCGCTGACGATGCTCGTCACGCTCGTCGTGCTGTTCGGCGCCTCGGCCGTGTGGGGCCTGCTCGGTCTCCAGCAGAACCTCGGCGAGGCGCTGGACGAATACGATCAGCTCCGCGAGATCTTCGAGATCGGCAAACCCGTCATCGAGGCCCGCGCCACGATGCAGACGCCCGTGCCCAACGCCGCCGCCGCCGCCGCACACCTGCGCATCGCCCACATGCGACTCGACACCCTCAAGATGCAGTACGACGACGTCACCCTCTTCATGATCGCCGAGTCCCGCACCCAGCTCGAGCACATCATCACCTCACTCGAATCCGACGTGCCCATCCAGGTCGACACCCAGCGCACCCAGATCGTCGCCGACCTCAACGACCTGCTCGCAACCATCAGCAACATGGCCACACGCACACGCACCGCCATCATCAACCTCCAGACCCGATCCCAACAACGCCTGTTCGTCACCACCGTCACCGCCTCGATCCTCTCCGCCCTCACGCTCATCGCCGCCATCGCCATCGCCATCGGCCAGGTCCGCGGCGTCATCCGACCCGTCAGCCGCCTGCAAACCGCCAGCCAGCGCCTCGCCGAGGGGCAGTTCGATCACCGCCTCGACGACTCCGGCCACGACGAGCTCGCCGCACTCGCCCGACAGTTCAACTCCATGGCCGACGAGCTGTCCGCCCTCTACCGCGAGATGGAACAACGCATCGAACAGACGTCGCGCGAGCTGGTACGTAGCGAACGCCTGGCCAGCGTCGGCTACCTCGCCGCAGGCGTCGCACACGAGATCAACAACCCCCTGGGCATCATCGCCGGCCACGCCGAGCTCGCCCAGCGCCGCATCGACAAAGACCCCGCCCTCGCCGGCCTGGCCGACTCGCTCACCGCCATCTGTGAAGAGGCCTTCCGCTGCAAGAAGATCACCGCCAAGCTGCTCGAGCTGTCGCGCGGCGGCAGCGAGTCCCGTCGCTCCATCGATCTGGCACAGCTCGCCCGACAGACCTGTGAGCTCGTGGTCGACCTGCCCGTCGCCTCCGACCGAAACGTCACCGTCGAGGCCGATCCCGGCCCACACACCGTCCACGCCGACGAGGCCCAGATCAAACAGGTCGTCCTCAACCTCATCACCAACGCACTCCAGGCCACCGCCGCCGGCGGCTCCGTCGCCGTGTCATCAAGGCGACGCGATGATACGATTGTGCTCGAGGTCACCGACGACGGCGTCGGGATGGACGCCGACACCGCCGAGCACGTCTTCGAGCCGTTCTTCACCAGGCGGCGCGGCGGAGAACCGGGAACCGGTCTGGGCCTGTCCATCACCCACGCCATCGTCTCCGACCACGGCGGACGCATCACCGCCGCCAGCGACGGACCCGGCCAAGGCAGCCGCTTCACCATCGAACTGCCCATCGACAGGGGAACACCATGACCGATCCCGACCAGCTCATCGAACAGTACCGCCGCGTGTTGGTCGTCGAAGACGAACAACGCCTCGCCGACCTCTACGGCAAGATGATGCCCGAGCTCGGCTACCGCGCCATGACCGTCGGCAGCGGCGAGGCCGCGCTCGAAGCCATGGCCGCCGACCCCTGGCCCATCGTCCTGCTCGACATCAATCTGCCTGCCATGACCGGGCTGGAATGCCTCGCACAGATCCGCGCCAAGCACCCCGAAACCCAGGCCATCATCCTCACCGGCTTCGGCGACCTAGAAGCCGCCAAGCAGGCCATCCACCTCGACGTCGTCGAGTTCCTCACCAAGCCATGCCACCTCGGCGATCTCGAGGTCGCGCTCGACCGCGCCCAGAAACGCATCCGCAAACTCCTGGTCGAGAAGCTCGGCGACAAGGTCGAGACCGAACAGAAAGCCCAACCCGCCGCACCCATCGAAGACGCCGCGATCGATGACATCGACGACGACGAGATCGACGGCCCGACCTCCCTGGCCGACCTCGAACGCAAGGCCATCATCGAAGCCCTCGAACGCAACGAGGGCAACCGCCGCGCCACCGCCAAGGAACTCGGCATCTCCGTCCGCACCCTCTACTACCGCCTCGACGAGTACCGCGCACAGGGATTCCTCGATTGATAAACGCCACGCTTCGCGCATAAGAAAAGACACGAGCGAATCGGCTCGTGCCTTGTAACATTCAATCGTATCGCGTTTACTTCGGCATCTGGTCCGGCTTGGGCAGCACGATGTCGCTCGCCAGGCCCACCACCGCCAGCCCACGGATCAGCCAGTACGTCAGATCAAACTCG
>JANQJT010000014.1 GCA_028281485.1 Phycisphaeraceae bacterium | reverse complement strand
ACGTTGATCGCGTCGGTCTGACCGGCCTGACGCTGTTCCATCTTTTCACCGATGCAGAGGTCGACCTCGAGGCCGGCCTCCAGCGCGGCGAGGACCTTCTCGTTGCAGAGCACGTCGGATTCACCGATGACGTGGCGGCGCTCGGAGTGGCCGACGAGCACGGTCTCGACGCCGACGTCCTTGAGCTGGGTCAGGGAGACCTCGCCGGTGAAGGCGCCGTTGGGCTGGGTGTAGAAGTCCTGTGCGCCGAGCTTGATGGGGGAGTCGGCGATGACCTTGCCGACGGCGGCGAGGTAGGGGAAGGGGACGTAGACGGCGACCTCGACCTGGTCGGAGGTGATCTGCTCGGTGAGGGCTTGGGCGAGGGCCACGGCCTCGTCGGCGTGGAGGTTCATCTTCCAGTTTCCGCCCACGAAGGGCTTGCGGTCGGCCATCTTTATAAACTCCAGGGTAGGTCTGGGTGGGGGTCGTAATCGGGGCGAATAGTATAGCGGAATGAAGCGGGAGGGCTAGGGGCGGGGGCGTGGCGGCTCGCCGGGGGCCGGTCGCATCGATACAATGCCCGCCTTTCGGTCTAGAGACAGGAACAGACGATGTCTACGAGCCGTGAGATCCGCCAGCAGTTCATCGATTTCTTTGTCGAGCGGCACGGTCATGCGCCGGTGCCTTCGAGCCCGGTGGTGCCGCTGGACGATCCGACGCTGCTGTTTGCCAACGCGGGGATGAACCAGTTCAAGGACGTGTTCCTGGGTCAGGGGGATCGGCCTTACACGCGGGCGGTGGACACGCAGAAGTGTATCCGGGCGGGCGGCAAGCACAACGACCTGGACGATGTGGGACGCGATACGTATCACCACACGTTCTTCGAGATGCTGGGCAACTGGTCGTTTGGGGATTACTTCAAGGCCGAGGCGATCGATTGGGCGTGGGAGCTGTTGGTAGACGTGTGGGGGCTGGACCCGGAGCGGCTGCACGCGACGTACTTCGAGGGGGACGCGGCGGACGGGCTGGAGCCGGACGTCGAGGCGCGGGACCTGTGGTTGAAGCATCTTCCGGTCGAGCGCGTGCATCCGGGCAACAAGAAGGACAACTTCTGGGAGATGGGCGAGACGGGGCCTTGTGGGCCTTGCTCGGAGGTGCACTACGATGGCACGCCCGGAAAGACGGGCGGGGATCGGGTCAACCAGGACGATCCGAACGTGATCGAGATCTGGAACCTGGTGTTTATTCAGTTCAACCGGGGCGGTGACGGGAAGCTGGCGTCGCTGCCGGACAAGCACGTGGACACGGGGATGGGATTCGAGCGGATCGTGCGCGTGTTGCAGGGGGTGGATAGTAATTATGACACGGACGTGTTTGGGCCGATCTTCGAGGCGATCCGGAAGGTGACCGGTGCGCCGGCGTACAAGCCGGGCGGCGGGCCCGAGATGCTGGCGGACGCGAACAACGTGGCGTACCGCGTGATCGCGGACCACATCCGCACGCTGACGTTTGCGATCACCGACGGGGCGCACTGCGGGAACGCGGGGCGTGACTCGGTGTTGCGTTCGATCCTGCGCCGCGCGGTGCGGTTCGGCAGGCAGCAGTTCGGCGTGGAAGAGCCGTTCTTTTATAAGCTGGTGTCGGCGGTGGTCGAGTCGATGGGCGACGTGTTCCCGGAGATCACCAAGACGGTGGACGCGGTGACCGCGGAACTGAAGGAAGAAGAGATCGCGTTCCGTCGGACGCTGGATCGGGGGCTGAGTCTTTTTGATGAGGCGGCTGAGCAATCTAACTCGCGTGCAGAATCAGTGAACAAGCTGGGGACGGCGGCGATCGATCCGCCGGAAGCTCCTTACGATCAAATAGGGGCGGCGCCGAATCCTCAGGCTACATCATCAACGCCTCTGATCTCAGCACTCAGTGCGTTCCGTCTGTACGAGACGTACGGCTTCCCGATCGACCTGACGGTGCAGATGGCTGAGGAGCGCGGCATCGGCGTTGACATGGATGGGTATCAGCAGCTGTTCGCTGATCACCAGGAAAAGAGCAAGGGGGCTGGCGGTGCGGCGGACGCGACCGCGTCGCTGGGCGAGTACGTGTTGCACCACGATCTGCCGGCCACGGTGTTTACCGGTTACGACGAGCTGGTGACCGATGGGGCGCGGGTGCTGGCGAAGCTGAAGCTGGAGGGGGGCGCGTACGAGGCGGGTGAGGACGTGCCGGTGGGGTGTGAGATGGCGGTGGTGCTGGACAAGTCGCCGTTCTACGGGGAGTCGGGCGGCCAGGTGGGCGATACCGGCTACCTGCGGACGCACCAGGGCGCGGTGATGTGCGTGACGGACACGATCCGGTTCGGCGAGGTGTGGTTCCACTTGGGTGAGCTGGAGGCGGGGGACGTGAGTACGTCGCATCAGCCGTTCGACGGTGATGACGAGGTGCTGGCGGAGGTCGACGGGGAGCGTCGCGGGGAGATCATGAAGCATCACACGTGCACGCACGTGATGAATCACAAGCTGCGCGCGGTGCTGGGTGAACACGTGCAGCAGCGCGGCTCGCTGGTGGATGAGACGCGGACGCGTTTCGACTTCTCGCACACCGGTGCGGTGACCGTCGACCAGATCGCGAAGATCGAGGCGATGGTGCGCGAGGACATCAAGGCGGATCTGTCTGTGAACGCGAACATCGCGGATCAGGAAGAGGCGATGAAGATTCACGGGTTGCGTGCGGTGTTCGGTGAGAAGTATCCGCCGCGTGTGCGCGTGGTGTCGGTCGGTCCGACGGTCGGTGAGCTATTGAACGATCCGGACAACTCGGCGTGGTACGACCGGTCGATTGAGTTCTGCGGCGGCACGCACCTGAAGACGACGGGGCAGGCGGAAGGCTTTGCGATCATCGGCGAGGAGTCGGTGGCGAAGGGCGTGCGACGGTTGATCGGCGTGGCTGGGGCGGCGGCGGCGGCGGCGAAGGCGGCGGGTGAGGAGCTTGGCGAGCGCTTGGCGGGGCTGGAAAGCGCCGAGGGTGAGGCCCTGGCGAAGGGGGCGGCGGAGCTGGCGACGGCGATCGATGAGAAGACGCTGCCGGTGGTCGTGCGGTCGCGTTTGCAGGGCGGTTTGGCGCAGCTTCAGAAGAAGACCAAGGCCGCGGCGAAGGAAGCGAGTAAGGCGGCCAGCGGGCAGGTGGTGGATGTGGCGCGTCAGATCGCGGCGGACAGCGACGGGGACGTGATCGTGGCGTCGGTTGACGGGGCGGACGGGAGCACGCTGCGTGACGCGATGGACGTGATCAAGAAGACGCGTCCGGAGGCGGCGCTGTTGTTGGGTGCGGTCAGCGGCGACAAGATCGCGTTTATCGCGTCGGTGCCGACCGAGAAGATCGGGCAGGGGCTCAGGGCGGGGGACTGGGTGCGTGAGGTGGCGAAGGTGGCGGGCGGCGGCGGCGGGGGTCGGCCGGACATGGCGCAGGCCGGCGGCAAGGACCCGGCGAAGCTGGGCGAGGCGTTGGAAACGGCGCGAAAGTTTGCCGCATCGGCGCTGGGCTGAGGTATACTTGGGTTAATCAGAGAGGCGCAACGTGACAGACCTATCGATTGGCGAGGCGATTCGGCCGTGCCTGCTGAGTGTATCGACGCTGTCGTTGGCGACGGTGGGGCCCGAGGGCAGGCCGCACTCGGCGAACCTGTACTTCGCGCCGGACGGTGCGTTGAATCTCTATTTCGTTTCCGATCCGGGCAGCTGGCACAGCAGGCACGTGGCGGCGGACCCGCGCGTGTCGGGCACGGTGTATCCGCCGGTGAAGATGTGGCAGCAGATCCGCGGCGTGCAGTTCCACGGCGTGTGCGAGGTGGTTGGCGAGGGCGAGTGGGATCGGGTGTGGGGCGTGTACCTGGAGAAGTTTCCGCACATCGCGGAGGTGGAGGACATGGTGCGCAGCCAGCGGTTTTATGTGGTTCGGCCGAGCTGGTTCCGGTGGATCGACAACGCGGTGAAGTTCGGCTTTAAGATCGAGTCGGACTGGCCGGCGGGATAGATGGGGGCGGGGCTACTTTGTGATCGTGTCGTAGAGTTCGTCGGGTTCGCTCATGCGGCCTGCGCCGGAGGTGCGGCAGGCCTGCCAGCCGGAGTCGGGGCCGATGAGGGTGTAGCCGAGCTCGTCCTGGAGCGCGGAGATGTTTTTCTGCACGGCGGGGTTGGCGAGCATGTCGGCGTTCATGGCGGGTGCGGCGAAGCGGGGTGTGGATTGGGGGACGGCGCAGAGGATGGTGGAGAGCAGGTCGTCGCAGATGCCGTGCGTGACCTTGGCGATGATGTTGGCGGTGGCGGGTGCGACCAGGACACGGTCGGCCCAGCGCGCGAGTTCGATGTGTTGTGCGTAGCTGTATCGGCCGTGCTGCCAGAGGGAGGTGTAGACGGTGTTGCCGGAGAGCGTTTCGAAGGTGAGGGGGGTGACGAAACGTGTGGCCGAGTCGGTCATGGCGCAGGTGACATCGTGGCCGGTCTGCGCGAGGCGGCTGACGAGGGTGGCGACCTTGTAGCAGGCGATGCCGCCGCTGATGCCGATGAGGATGTTCATTCGGTCGGCGGGCGGATCGGAGGGCGCGGTCATGGGTGTGTCCCGGGTGATCGGGTGATTACTTGAGGGCGACGTCGGGCGGGGTGATGTCGCTGCCGGCGTAATCGATGGTGATCTTGTTCTGGAGGACTTCTTCGACGGCGAGCTCGAGGTCGCTGCGGCCTTCGCGTTCGACCAGCGGGCGTGCGCCCTGCAGCAGTTCGGCCCAGCGGCGCTGGATCAGGGCGGTGAGCTTGAAGCGGCCACCCATCTTGTCGACGATTTCATCGCTCTTGAGCGCTTCGATCATAGGAATCGGCTCCGGTGTCTGGAGGGCAAACGACGCAATATAGGCAACAAGTCGGTTCCTGCCAAGTGGTTATCCGATTGTTGGGCAGATTAATGGGGACCAAGGAATGGGTATTGGGTCGGGACCGATAAGAAAAGACCTGTCGAATAGCTTATTTTGAGGGCGTAATTTTTAACGCAATGTTTAATAAGTAGGCATTGACTTTAAAGACGTGGCGTATCATTATGCAAACATGAGCAGGAAAGAGCTGGAGTTGAATGTGCTGGAGCAAATCAGCCAGATTCTAGGCAGTGGCCTGGATCTGGAGGAGTTGTTCGGTGAGGTGATGCAGGTTCTGGGTCAGCGGCTGGGGATTCGCCGGGCGGCGCTGGTGATCCGGGACGAGGCGACGCAGGACCTTCGGATCGCCGCGGCGATCGGGCTGACCGAGGAGGAGCGTTCGCGCGGCCGCTACGAGATGGGCGAGGGCGTGACCGGGCAGGTCGTGGAGTCCGGTGAGGCGCAGGTCATCGCCGACGCGGCCAACGAGCCGGTGTTCCTCAACCGCACGGGGACGGTGGACGACGCGGCGGGGGCGCAGACCAGTTACGTCTGTATCCCGATCAAGATCGGCGACGAGGTGATGGGCGCGATCAGCGCGAGCAAGCCTTTTGAAGACGACGAGACGCTGTCGGCGGATGCGCGGTTGCTTTCGATCCTGTCGGGCAACGTGGCGCAGGCGCTGCGGCTGAATCAGCTGGTGCGTGTGGAGAAGGATCAGTGGGCGGCGGAGACGCAGCTGCTGCGAGAGAACCTGCGGTCGAAGTACACGTTCGACAACATCATCGGATCGAGTCCGGCGATGATGGACGTGTTCGCGACGATCGGCCAGGTGGCCGCGAGCCGGGCGACGTGTCTGCTGCTGGGCGACACGGGCACGGGTAAGGAGATGATCGCCAAGGCGATTCACTACAACTCGCCGCGTCGGGATCGGCCGTTCGTGCGGATCAACTGCGGCGCGCTGAGCGAGACGCTCTTGGAGAGCGAGCTGTTTGGCCACATCAAGGGTTCGTTTACGGGTGCGATCAAGGACAAGGTGGGCCGCTTCGAGGCGGCCGACGGGGGGACGATCTTCCTGGACGAGATCGGGACGATCGACACGCAGTTGCAGGTGAAGCTGCTGCGCGTGCTGCAGGAGCGCGAGTTCGAGCGGGTGGGCGATCACCGGACGGTGCGCGTGGACGTGCGTGTGATCGCGGCGACGAACCTGGACCTGCAGGAAGAGGTGCACAAGGGCACGTTCCGTGAGGACCTTTACTACCGGTTGAACGTGGTGACGGTGTACCTACCGCCGCTGCGGAACCGACGTGAGGACATCCCGCTGCTGATCGATCACTTCCTGGACCGGTACAACCGCGAAAACCAGCGGGACCTGAAGAAGATCAAGCGTGAGCTGATGAACACGCTGTTGCGTTATCCGTGGCCGGGCAACGTGCGCGAGCTGGAGAACGCGATCGAGCGTGCGGTGGTGCTCAGCACGTCGGACGAGTTTACGGAGGAGTTGCTCCCGATCCAGATCCGGATGTTCGCGCAGCAGGGCCGGGACCGGGCGTTGGCCGAGTCGATCGAGTCGTTGGCGCGGAAGCTGGCGGAGCAGGCGATCGAGGAGTACGGGATGCGCGAGGGCGAGGTGTACGAGCTGGTGGTCGGTGAGGTGGAGAAGCAGTTGATCGGGCGGGCGCTGGACCGTCACGACGGTGTGAAGACGCGCAGCGCGGACTTTTTGGGGATCAACCGCAACACGCTGAACAAGAAGGTCAAGGAGCTGAACATCCCGGCTTCGGATTGAGGGCGGTGGGGGGGCGCAGCGGGGTGTTGGGCTAAGCGAATACGCACGCGGTTTTGTCTGGAATCTGTCGGGGAGTTGTGCTATCTAAGCTCGCATGAAAACCCTGCTCCACATCGATTCCAGCGGGCGAGAGACGCGCAGCGTCTCTCGCGGAATGACCGATCGTTTTGTTAACCGGTGGCGCGCCGCCAATCCGGACGGGCGGGTGATCCGCCGCGACGTGGGCTTGAATCCACCGACGACGGTGACCGAGGCGTGGATCGCGTCGGTGTACACGCCGGACGGGGAGCGTGACGCGGCGGCGCAACAGGCGGTGGCCGAGAGCGACACGCTGATCGAGGAGTTGTCGTCGGCCGACGCGGTCGTGATGGGCGTGTCGATGTACAACTTCGGGATGCCGGCTGCGCTGAAGGCGTGGGTGGATCAGGTCGTGCGGATCAACCGTACGTTTGTGATCGAGCCGGACAGCGAGCAGCCTTACCGCGGGCTGATGACGGACAAGCCGGTCGTGCTGGTGATCAGCGCGGGCGAGGGTGAGATGCATCCGGGCGGTTCGATGGAGCATCTGAACTTTCTCGAGCCGCACCTGATGACGATCCTGGGCTTCGTCGGCATGACAGACGTGCGGCCGGTGCGGATCGGTTACTCGGAGTTCAAGGACGAGCGTTACGAGCGGTCGGTTCGCGAGGCCGAGGCGCAGATTGACGCGCTTGTCGGATCGCTTTGATCGGTCGTGGTGTCGCTTTCAACCCTGTTTTAACGCTGAATAGAGGGGCTCGGTCCGTATAAGCGCGGGCTTGCCTGTCTTACCTGGATTGGCCGGATGACCTGATGGTCGTGATGTGAGGGGAAAGTGTGCGCGGGTGGTCGGATGTCTTGCGATTGCAGACGGTGAATCGGAAGTTGGAGGTGTTCAACACGTCTGCTCGGGAGCGATCGAATGACTATCCAACTCAACAGCGACGAATGGTCGGAACGCAGCATGGACCTGCTGATGGATATCCTCGGCCTGGATGCGGTCGAAGGTGACTTCGAGCCGGTTGAGAGCGTGATCGCAGAAACGGAAACCGATGAAGACGAGCAGCCCACGTGGTCGGTCTACTGCGCGGGCGATTTTTACGAGTTCGACAGCGACGGGCCTGGTGGTCGGGCCGCGTGAGAGTAGCGGAAGCAGTAACGACAAGGAACCGTCCTGGTGGGGTAAACGACATGTTTGATTCGACACTGAAACACGCTTACTGGTCTGACGAAGAGGTTGCGCTGTTGCGCGAGATCGTCGAGGAGTACGCGGTCGCGGAACCGCAGGCGATGCTCTGGCGTCGCGAGGCCCGCGACGTAATCGATCTGGAAGCCGACGAGGTACTGATGTCTTCCGTGGGTGGATTCTGGGCGGGGATGCCTGGCAAGAAGGCGTCCTGACGGGGCGCTCGAAACGGCGGCGCGTGACGCTACACTGCGTGCGTGGCCGACCGTGATGAAACAAGTCGATTCAGCCCGCGCCGACTGAGCGGACTCCGCCGGGCGCTGGCCACCTGGTACGACACGACCCACCGCAAGCTGCCCTGGCGTTCTGCGCCGGGGTGGCTTTTTGATGCGTACCGCGTGCTGGTGAGCGAGGCGATGCTGCAGCAGACGCAGGTGGCGACGGTGGTGTCGTACTACAACCGTTTTGTTGAGCAGTTTCCGGACGTGCGTGTGCTGGCGGCGGCGGACGAGCAGGACGTGTTGAATGCCTGGCAGGGGCTGGGGTATTACCGAAGGGCGCGTCACCTGCACCGCGCGGCGCGGGTGATCGTGGAAGAACACGGGGGGCGCGTGCCGGACAGCGTGGAGGGATTGCTGAAGCTGCCGGGTGTGGGGCGTTACACGGCGGGGGCGGTGGCGTCGATCGCGTATGGGGTGCGTGCGCCGATCGTCGACGGGAACGGGGCGCGGGTGCTGGCGCGTGTGGAGGGGATCG
>JANQJT010000003.1 GCA_028281485.1 Phycisphaeraceae bacterium | reverse complement strand
GGTGGGGGTGTGGTGACGCTGGGCGCGTCGGTGACGAGCCTGGTGCACGGGGCGGATTAATCGGCAGTCGTGAAGGCGGGTTGAAGTGGAGGCGGGGGTGTAGACAATGAGGGGCTATGCGGGCTGAGATTATCGAGTGTGGTGCGGGAGCGGATCTGTCCGCGGCGGTGCGTCGGGGCGTAGAGGTGTTGCGCGCGGGGGGTGTGGTGGTGTTTCCGAGGGAGACGGTGTAGGGGGTGGGGGCGTGCGTGTCGGAATCGGCGGCGGTGGACCGGCTGTATGAGATCAAGGGGCGTGCGGCGGGTAAGCCGATGGCGGTGCACATGGGTGGGGCGTGGGAGATCGATCGTTACATCGATGTGGAGCGTCAGTGGGAGGTGATGCGTCTGGCGACGCGGACGATGCCCGGGCCGATCACGATCGTGGTGGCCGAAGAGGACGGTGTGATCGATGCGAAGTTGGGGGCGATGGGGTTGGGAGCGTCTGCGCGGGGTCTGATGTATCACGAAGGCGAGATCGGTTTGCGTTGTCCGGACGAGGCGGTGGCGAACGGGTTGTTGAGTGATGTGGGGACGCCGGTGGTGGCGACGAGTGCGAACCTGAGCGGTCGGGCGGCGCCGACGACGGCGGAGGGTGCGATCGCGGCGTTGGGGGATCGTGTGGACCTGGTATTGGCTGGGGACCGAACACGTTACAATGCGGCCTCGACCGTGGTACGGATCCGCGGCGGGAAGACGGAAGTGCTTCGTGAAGGGATTTACGACGCGCCTTACATCGAGAAACTGATGATACGATCGATCTTGTTTGTGTGTACGGGTAACACGTGCCGGAGCCCGATGGCGGCTGCGATTGCGCGGGGTGAGTTGGCCAAGCGATTGTCGGTTTCGGCAGCGTCTCTGGGTGAGGCGCACTGGCGGATCGGTAGCGCGGGTGTTTTTGCCGGTAGCGGCATGGGGGCGGCTCCTGAGGCGGTGGAGGCGATGGATCGGATGGGTTACGACCTGTCGGGTCACGCCAGCCGTCCGGTGAATCCTGATGAAGTGCGGGGTGCGGATGCGGTATACTGTATGACCGAGACGCATCGGCGCGCGGTGCTGGCGATGGTGCCGGATGCCGGTGACAAGGTGCATCTGTTGGACGGCGCGGGGGAGATCGCCGATCCGATCGGCAGCGGTCAGGAGGCGTATATGAGCTGCGCGAAGCAGATGCGGGGATTGATCACGGCCCACCTGGACGCGATGGGCGTCGTGACGGTTTGAGGTTTCTTTTAGCAAGGAGGCTGTCGTTATGCGGATCGCTATCAGCACGGATCACCGAGGGGCGGGTCTTTATCCTTATCTTCTGGACCTGGTTCAGCTGCGGGGTCATGAGATCGTGATGGTGGGGACGTGCGAGGGCGAGAGCTGTGACTACCCGGACATGGCGTGGGGGGCGTGTCAGAAGATCGCGGAAGGGGAGGCGGACCGGGCGATCCTGGTCTGCGGCAGCGGGATCGGGATGGCGATCGCGGCGAACAAGGTGCATGGGATTCGCGCGGCGGTGGTGCACGACGATATCGGCGCGCGGCTGAGCCGGGCGCACAACGATGCGAACGTGCTGTGTCTGTCTGCGGACATGCTGGGTGAGCGTCTGATCGAGCAGATCGTAGAGACGTGGTTGATGACACCGTTTGAGGGCGGTCGGCACGGGCGGCGCGTGGAGAAGATCATGGCGATCGAGGCGAGGCAGAACCCGGCTACGATCACGGCGTCGGGATTGGAAGAGTAAGCGGGCGCCACGGCCCTTCGGCCATCGCTAAACACGGGATAGACCGGTTGGGGTATGGGGCGGAATTGGGGGGCGGCGTCGCTGGTGTCTTTGCGCGATCGGTGGGTGATCAGGCGTGCTGTTTTTCCCGGTCGGGTGGGGTGGGGACGGTGGGTTTGAAGGCGACGTGGTTGGGGCCGTCGGATCGAGATGTGTCCATGGCTTGTTTGGCGGTGGTGATGAGGTGATCGGTGCTGGCGACGTTGATCGAGTTGCAGAGGGTGATGCCGGCGCTGATCTTGATGCCGAGGGTAAGGTCGTTGTCGATCAGGATGGGGGCGGCGGACAGACGGACGGTGATCTGCTGGGCGAGGTCAAGGATTTCCTGCTTGCGGCTGACGCTGTTGAGCACGAGGAGGAACTTGTCCGTGTCGTAGCGGCCGACCTGGTCGTTGGTGCGGATGGAGTTGATGGTTCGCCTGGCGATTTCGCGCAGCACCAGTTCGCCCGTGTTTTGTCCGTGTTCGTCGATGATCCGATCGATGCGATCCACGGCCATGATCATCAGGGCGAAGGGTTCTTCGGTCTTGAAGTAGTGGTTGAGCTGGCCGCCGAGCATGTAGTTGATGCCCTGTTGGTTCCAGACACGGGAGAGGGGATCGATCATGGCGTTGCGTCTGTGGGGCTTGATCTCGGCGATGAGTTTGCTCTGGATGGTTTCGGTGGTGTTCTGGTTGAGTTCGCGCTCGGCCATCTTGGCGAAGTCGCGGAGTGTTTCGAGGTCTTCGGGTGTGAGCTGGCGGGGTTCGTGGTCGATGGCGCAGAGCATGCCGAGCGCGGCGCCCTCGGTGCTGCGGAGGATGACGCCGGCGTAGAAGACGATGTGGGGCTCGCCGGTGACGAGGGGGTTGTCGTGGAAGCGGGGGTCTTGTCGTGCGTCGGGTACGATCATGTATTCTTTTTCGTTGATGGCGTGGCCGCAGAAGGAGATGTCGCGCGAGGTCTGTGCGCAGCTGAGACCCTGAGTGGACTTGAACCACTGGCGATCGGCGTCGACGATGGAGACGGTGACGATGGGGACGCCGAGCATCCGCTTGGTGAGCCGGGTGATGCGTTCGAAGCGCGGTTCGATGGGGGTGTCGAGGATGTTGGTTCTGGCGACCTCAGCCAGGCGGAACGGTTCGTCGGGTGTGAGGGGTGGTTTTTGCATGGATAGCCTCGTGACAGGTGTCTGACCCGATGACCCCAAAGTACATTCGGTTAGATATCAAGGGGATTTGAGTGGATATGGCGATAACCAGAAATGGACGCATAATTGGTGTTTGTTCCGCTGTTTATAGGGGTCAGGCGAGATGGGTTGTGTGCCGAAGTTGACCGCAGGCGGCGTCGATGTCGCGGCCGCGGGAGGCGCGGATGTGGGTGTTGACGCCGGCTGATTTGAGGACGTTCTGGAAGGCGTGGACGTTATCGGATTGCGGGCGCTGGTAGGGGAGGGAGTCGACCTCGTTGTAGCGGATGAGGTTGACGTTGGCGCGGAGTGTTTTGGCGAGGGCGGCGAGTTGTCTGGCGTGTTCGGGCTGGTCGTTGGTGTTGTGCAGGAGGATGTATTCGAAGGTGACCTCGCGACCGATCTTATCGAAGTAGTAGCGTGCGGCGTCGATCAGCTGATCGATGGAGGTGTACTCGGCCCAGGGTATGAGGGATTGGCGGAGCTGGTCGTTGGGGGCGTGGAGGCTGATGGCGAGGGTGACGGGGAGGTTGAGCTGATCGGCGAGTCGTCGGATCTGTGCGGGCAGGCCGACGGTGGAGAGGGTGATGCGACGGGCGGAGAGGTTGAAGGCCCAGGGGGCGGTGAGTGTGTGGATGGCGGGGATGACGTGGGTGAAGTTGGAGAGGGGCTCGCCCATGCCCATGAAGACGATGTTGGTGATGTCGGTGTTGGGGTTGTTGGGTGCGGCGAGCTGGCGGTTGAGTTGGAAGACCTGCTCGACGATGAGGCCGGTGGTGAGGTTTTCGTCGAGTCCGCCGAGCCCGGAGGCACAGAAGGTACAGCCGACGGGGCAGCCGATCTGTGAGGAGATGCAGGCGGTGCGGCGGTGTCGGCCGGAGTCCTGGCTGGTGGCGGGGATCATGACGCATTCGGTTTCGGTTTTGG
The DNA here is from genome assembly GCA_028281485.1 of Phycisphaeraceae bacterium. Classification (GTDB taxonomy): domain Bacteria; phylum Planctomycetota; class Phycisphaerae; order Phycisphaerales; family Zrk34; genus JANQHD01. Next base: position 2,182 of record JANQJT010000003.1, on the reverse strand, counting down.
GGTTGCGTGTGGGGCCGGGCTGGTGGGTGAGCAGGAGTTTTTGTGTGCCGTCTGAGGCGGCCTGGTGGGTGACGGTGTGCCAGCGGGTGAAGGTCATTTCGGCGGCGAGGCGGTCGCGGTCGGCCTGTGCGAGGTTGGTCATGAGCTGGGGGTCGGTAACGCGGCGGGCGTAGACCCATTGGAGGATTTGCTTGGCGCGGAAGGCGGGCATGGCGCGATCGGCGCACCACCGGGTGAGGGTGTCGGGCGTGAGGTCGAAGAAGTGTGTGGTGTCGGACATGGCGAACGGCTGGAGCGATCGTTGGATCGGCGATCAGACCGCGGTTTCCCGGAGGACGCGGAGCGAGCGGGGCAGTTCGAAGTGCATGTCTTCGACGGTGGTGTGTCGTTCGTCGAGGTGGCCGTCGTAGTTGGATTGGAGGTATTCGATGATGCCGGTGACGAGGTGGTCTGGGGCGGAGGCGCCGGCGGTGAGCAGGAGTGTCTCGACGTTTTCGAGCCAGGTGGGGTCGATCTCGGAGACGTCGTCGACGAGGTGAGCGCGTGTGCCGGAGTTTTCGGCGATCTCGGTGAGGCGGACGGAGTTTGAGGAGTTTTTCGAGCCGACGACGATGCAGAGGTCGGCCTCGGGGGCGAGGTAGCGGACGGCGTGCTGGCGGTTTGTGGTGGCGTAGCAGATGTCGTCGGAGGGCGGTTCCTTGACGTTGGGGAACTTGTCCTTGATGGCGGAGATGATGCGGTTGGCGTCGTCCATGGAGAGGGTGGTTTGCGTGAGGTAGGCGAGGGGGTTTTCGTCTTCGAAGTGTAGCTTGGCGACGTCTTGGGGGGACTCGACGATGGTGATGGCGTTGGGTGCTTCGCCGACGGTGCCGACGACCTCGTCGTGGCCGGCGTGACCGACGAGGAGGATGTGGTAGCCCTGGCGGGCGTAGCGGATGGCCTCCATGTGGACCTTGGTGACGAGGGGGCAGGTGGCGTCGATCATGGTGCAGTTGCGCTCGCGTGCGCGGTTGCGGACCTCGGGGGAGACGCCGTGTGCGGAGAAGACGACGGTGCCGTTTTCGGGGACCTCGTCGATGGTGTCGACGAAGGTGACGCCGAGCTTGACGAAGCGGTCGACGACGTGGCGGTTGTGGACGATCTCGTGGTAGACGTAGAGGGGCGGGCCGACGAGTTCGAGCGCCTCGTCGACGGTTTCGATGGCCATGATGACGCCGGCGCAGAAACCGCGTGGGTTGGCGAGGAGAATCTTCACTTTGGGGCTCCGTAGTGTGGGGCGGCAACGATTGGAACAGTATAGCAGGGTGGTGGTGCGCGGACTATGGGGTGGGGTTATACTGTGGGTTTTGACGGCAGGACGAGGTGTGTAGGGCATGGCCGGTGTCGTGGTGGAACAGCTGAAGCGTTTTGGGCCGGATCGCTGCGAGGCGATGGGGCTGGTGGAGGCGCGCGCGTGGGTGGATGAGCTGGCGCGGGGTCATTACGAGAACTTTTCGGTGGTGAGTTGGCTGCTGCCGAAGCGGTTGCGTGAGCCTTTCGCGGCGGTGTATGCGTTTTGTCGCTGGGCGGATGATCTGGGTGACGAGGTGGGGGATCGGCGGGAGAGTCTGCGGCTGCTTGGGTGGTGGCGAGAGGAGCTGGAGATGTGTTACGCGGGGGAGGCGCGGCACCCGGTGTTTGTGGCGTTGGAGCCGGTCGTAAAGGAGAGGGAGGTGCCGATCAAGCCGTTCGATGATCTGATCCGAGCGTTCGAGCAGGACCAGGTAGTTGATCGGTACGAGACGTGGGAGCAGGCGGTGGATTACTGCACGCGGAGCGCCGATCCGGTGGGACGGCTGGTGTTGTACCTGTGCGGGTACGGTGACGCGGAGCGGCAGGCGCTGAGTGATAAGACGTGCACGGCGCTGCAGCTGGTGAACTTCTGGCAGGACGTGCGGCGAGACATCCTGGAGCGGGATCGGATTTACGTGCCGGGTGTGTCGCTGGCGTCGGAGGGGCTGAGTCATGAAGACCTGGTGGGTCACGTGAAGGGTGAGCGGGCGTTGGACGGTGAGGGGGTGGAGCGATGGCGGGTGGTGATGCGTGGTTTGTTGGAGCGGACGGAGGGGATGTTCAGGGAGGGTCGGGGGCTTTGGCCGATGGTGTCGGGTGATGTGCGTTTGCCGATCAAGCTGTTTACGCT
>JANQJT010000263.1 GCA_028281485.1 Phycisphaeraceae bacterium | reverse complement strand
GCGACGTTGCCGACTCAGCCGAACATCGTGCACATCTTTGCAGATGATCTGGGCTACGGCAGCGTGGGCTTCAACGGCCAGACGCAGATCCTCACGCCCAATCTCGACGCGCTGGCCGCGGGCGGCTTGAACTTCACCAACGCCTACGCCGCCTCGGTCTGCGGCCCGGCTCGCGCCGTGCTCTATTCGGGCTACCACAACGGTCACACCCTCGTCGACCGAAACAGCAAGCCCCACCGACCTGGCGGCGCTGACGCTCAACTGGCTTGAGTCGATCCCCACCGCCCCCGCCACCGTTCCCGAACCGACCGGCCTCGTGTTGCTCGGACTCGGCGGGGTGGCGCTGATGCGGCGTCGGCGTGGCTAAGTTGATTTGTTTAAACCTCCTAGAGCCCTCGTTCACGTCATCGTGTGAGTGAGGGTTTTTATTGACGTATCAAAGTTGAATAAGCGGGTGATCGTTGTTGGCATGGCGTATTGCCGCTGACCGCGAAGCGGTGAGAAAGGATGCGAATCTTGACGACCACTATGGCGGCACATAACGTTTTTGGTAACAAACGCTTCTGAGCGATCGGCCTAGCTTGGAGATGTCGGCTCACACGGGTGAGGTCACTGGTTCGAGTCCAGTATCGCCCATTTCTAAACGCCGTCTCATTCGAGGCGGCGTTTTTGTGTTGGCGATGAGTTGTCATGGGCCGATTGTCGTAAATTAACATGGAAAAAACGTTTTACAGGCTAAACAAATACCATTATATCTGATATAAAGTGGTTCTGTGCTTACCCCCTATATTCCCCCTTATGAGGCAAAAAATGACGATCGCTACCAGTCACCCCGCTAGTACTCCGTTCGATCCCGATTCGTCGCCGACGGTTGAACCGGACGCCACCGCCCACGAACACCCATGGCGGGGGTTCGAGCCGGGCGACTGGCGGGACGAGATCGCCGTCCGAGACTTCATCCAAAAGAACTACACCCCCTACGATGGCGACGACAGTTTTCTGGTCGGCCCAACGGACGCCAGCCAGCAACTCTGGGAGCAGGTCTCGGAGTTGATGCTCCAGGAGCGCGACAAGGGCATCCTGGATGCCGACACCAGCGTGGTGGGCACGATCACCTCCCACGGCCCGGGCTACATCGATCGCCACCTCGAGAAGATTGTCGGCCTGCAGACCGACAAGCCGTTAAAGCGTGCGATCATGCCCGCCGGCGGCCTGCGCATGGTCGTCAAAGGGCTTGAGGCTTACGGCTACGAGATCGACCCGCGCATCGTGGAGATCTACACCAAGTACCGCAAGACGCACAACGAAGGCGTCTTCGCCGCCTACACCGATGACATGCGAGCCGCGCGTTCCAGCCACATCATCGCCGGCCTGCCCGACGCCTACGGCCGCGGCCGCATCATCGGCGACTACCGCCGTGTGGCGCTCTACGGCGTGGAGCACCTGATCAAAGAGCGGCACCAGCAGAAGAAGATGCTGGAGTTCAGCCACATCGATGCCAAGACCACGCGCCTGCGTGAAAACGTGTCGGACCAGACCCAGGCCCTGCGCGACCTGATCGAACTGGGCGATACCTACGGCTTCGACCTGCGTCGTCCGGCCCGCACGGCCCAAGAGGCGATCCAGTGGACTTACCTGGCTTACCTGGCTGCGATCAAGGAGCAGAACGGCGCAGCGATGAGTCTGGGGCGTGTCAGCACCTTCCTGGACATCTACATCGAGCGCGACTTGGCCGAGGGCCGGATCACCGAGGAAGAGGCGCAGGAACTTATCGACCACTTCGTGATGAAGCTGCGCATGGTGCGGTTCCTGCGCACGCCCGAGTACGATGCGCTGTTCTCCGGCGACCCGGTCTGGGTGACCGAGGCAATCGCCGGCATGGGCCTGGACGGCCGGCCGCTGGTGTCGCGCACCAGCTACCGCTTCCTGCACACGCTGCGGAATCTGGGCCCGGCGCCCGAGCCGAACATGACGGTGCTCTGGTCCGAATCGCTGCCGCGGGCCTTCCGTGAGTACTGCGCGAAACTCTCGATCGACACCTGCGCGATCCAGTACGAGTCGGACTCGAAGATGCGGCCGATCTACGGTGATGACTACGGCATCGCCTGCTGCGTGTCTGCGATGCGCATCGGCAAGCAGATGCAGTTCTTTGGCGCCCGGGCCAACCTGGCCAAGGCCTTGCTCTACGCCATCAACGGCGGCCGCGACGAGATCAGCGGCAAGCAGGTCGCGCCACGCTTCGACCCGATCGACGGCGAACTCCTGAATTACGACGAGGTGATGGATCGCTTCGACCAGGTGCTCGACTGGCTGGCGAATCTATACATCAACACCCTCAACATCATCCACCGCATGCACGACAAGTACGCTTACGAGGCGCTGCAGATGTCCCTGCACGACGTGAACGTTGAGCGCACTTCCGCAACCGGTATCGCCGGTCTCTCGGTGGTGGTCGACAGCCTCTCGGCGATCAAGAACGCCAAGGTGCGCGTGATCCGTAACGACGACGGCCTGGCGGTGGACTACGCCATCGAGGGCGACTTCCCGACCTACGGCAACAACGACCCCGACGTCGACGGCATGGCCCGACACATCGTGCGGTTGTTCATGAACAAGCTGCGCATGCACCGGACCTACCGTGACTCGACGCCCACGATGTCGATCCTGACGATCACCTCGAACGTCGTCTACGGCAAGGCCACCGGCAGCACGCCCGACGGCCGCAAGCAGGGCGAGCCGTTCGCCCCGGGGGCCAATCCGATGCACGGTCGCGACACGAAGGGCGCGATCGCCTCGATGTCGTCGGTGGCGCAGCTGCCCTACGAGCACGCACGCGACGGCATCAGCTACACCTTCTCGATCGTGCCCACGGCGCTGGGCTCCAGCGAGGACGACCGCGTGAGCAACATGGTGGGTCTGCTCGATGGCTATTTCGAGCAGGGCGGCCACCACATCAACGTCAACGTCTTCGACCGCGAGCTGCTGGAAGACGCGATGGAGCATCCGGAGTTGTACCCGCAACTGACGGTGCGCGTCTCGGGTTACGCGGTGAACTTCGTAAAACTGACACGGGAACAACAGCTTGACGTGATCAAGCGGACGTTCCACCAGAGCGTATGAGCAGACCCGACATCACCCGCGTACCGCTGGCGCGACGTCAGATCACAGGAAGGCTTCACGCGATTGAGAGTTGCGGCACGGTGGATGGTCCCGGGATCCGAACCGTGATCTTCCTGCAGGGCTGTCGTCTGGCCTGTCGGTTCTGCCACAACCCCGACACGTGGAACCTGAACGGGGGCAGGTCGGCCAGCGTGGAAGACCTGCTGCGCGAGGTCGTCCGCTATCGCACCTACCACAAGGCCTCCGGGGGCGGCGTGACGCTTTCGGGTGGTGATCCACTGGCCCAGCCCGAGTTCGCCCGTCAGGTGTTGCTGGCGCTGCGCGACACGGGCATCCACTCGGCCCTGGATACCTCGGGGGGCCGGCCTTTGGAGGTCACCGGCCCGGTCGTGGATGCGGCGGACATGGTGCTGCTGGACATCAAGCACACCGATCCGGAACGGCACCAGTGGCTGACGGGCGTGTCGATCGACTACAGCCTGGCCACGGGCGATCACCTGGCCGCTACCGGTAAGCGCGTTTGGATACGCCATGTCGTCATACCGGGTATCACCGACGGCGATGAACATTTCGAACTGTTCGCCGCGCTCATGAAACGCTGGCCCAACGTCGAGCGGATCGATCTGTTGCCTTATCACACGATGCATCTGGAGAAATGGACGGCGCTGGGCAAGTGCAACCCGCTCGAGGGGACGCCCCCGGCCGATCCCGCGGCCTTAGACCGTGGGCGACGGATCTTGCGCGACCGCGGACTGCCAGTCGTATAAGCCGGTCCACAAGCCCGTAGGGGGAACTCAGAACGGGTTGTAAGTCCTGCCAGCGCACCAGTGTTGTTTGCGCCGCTCCCGTCACCTGCTGGTCTCGGGTTGGCCGAGGCATTTTAACGTTGATCTCGCGACGGGTGCCCGGCCGCAAATCGCTGAGCTGCACCAGCGGATTGGTCGCGACGACTTCGTCATGATTCGTCACGAGGCGAACGGTCAGCACCACCTGCTGTGCGGTTATCTTTCGATGATTTGTCACGAGACAGGTCAACCGATAGCCGTCGCCGCCGCGCACCAGGTCGATCCCGCTGATGTGACACCAGATGCCGCGCGGCGGCTGGAGCCCGATGCACTTGGCAAACGACGGGTCGTCGAGTTCAACAAAGCGCTCGGGGATCACACCGTCCTGCAGGATGTGCCTGGGGCCGTAGATGTCGCTGAGAAAGAGATTGAGCGCCTCGACGCGCTGGCCAAGCCCTTCTCGACGCGGGCCCAGTCGCCCGCATCGATCACGCGCGGCACGACATCGAAGGGGATGATGCGCTCGGTGGCGCGGTCGTCGTCATACACGTTGAATGTCGTGCCGGATTCGAACATTGCGCGTTCCGCCGCGGCCTGCCGTTGACGCAGCTCGTCCGGTCCGATCTGTGCGAACAGGTTGATCAACGGCTTGGCCGCCATGCGTGGATGAACGCCGACCTCGATCAATTCATCGAAATAGTCTTCTGTCTTGTAATCGTGCAGATCCATACCGTGACCTCCTCTGGATCGTGTGAATCAGGGAGCGTGGGTGGGAAGACGCCTTGATTCGACCCGGAGGGGCGATCGTGACCGCCGATTCGGGTGCAATCAGTCTTAAGCGAACAGCGCGCCACATCTAACGCCCCGCTGAAACGTGTCGATCACAGCACACCAATCGTTGTGTCGTTATGGGCATGGCTGGTGCAGCGTTATCTTGGAGAAGGACTGTTGGCGGTGGGCTGATCGATGTAGACATCGAGTGCGGCCGGATCGAAGATGCGTCCGTCGAAGAACCGGTCCGGCCCCATGGTGATCGGTTCGGCAGACGACTCGAGCATCCACGGCTCACCGTTCTTGCCCTCGATCTTCGCGTTCACCAGCGGGTAGGGCAGGCCGAGCTGCCGACAGGCGTCGCGGTACACATCCGGCAGATAGACCGACGCGACCGTCTGTTCGATGTCGATCGGGCGATCGATCTGCCCCCAGCGCATCATCTGCGAAATGATCCACACCGCGTGCGACCGCCAGGGGAACGTCGCGGCGTAACGGTGAAACACGTTAAAGTCGGGCAGGTCAACCTCGGCGTCTTCATAGTCATACTGGTATCGGCCGAGCATCGTGCGCTCGATCACCTCCGGTGGCGCGTTCACGTATCGGCGATCGCTGATCAGGCGCACCGCTTCGGCGCGGTTCTCGTCCGCGTCCAGCCAACGGGCCGCCTCGATCAACGCCATCAGGATCGCGCGGTGGGTGTTGGGGTGTCGGTCCGCCCAGTCGCGCGTCACGCCGAAAACCTTCTCCGGCCCGTTGTTCCAAATCTCGTAACTGGTGATCAGCGTTCGCCCGATCCCCATCGCCACCGACTGCTGATTCCACGGCTCACCCACGCAGTAACCCATGATCTGCTTTTGCGCCAGCTGCTCCACCATCTGCGGCGGCGGCACGATCACCAGTTCCACGTCCCGGTGCGGATCGATCCCCGCCTCAGCCATCCAGTAACACAGCTGGTAATAGTGACTGGAGAACGGGAACACGGTTGCGAACCGCATCTGGGGCCGGCCCGCGGCGCGGTCCAGATCGATGACCTTCTTCAGCGCTCGTGCGGTCATCGGTCGCGTCTCCATCGCATTGGGGTCCGCTTCGCACATCCGCTCGTGCAGCGCACTGGAGACGGTGATCCCGTTGCCGTTCAGATCGAGACTGAGACCCGTCACCATCGGCTTTTGAAAACCGAACAGGCCCAGCGTCATCGCGATCGGCATCGGGGCGAGCATCTGCGCGCCGTCCAGCACGTTGAACGCCACCTTGTCTCGGATGCTCGACCACGACGCCTCGGCGCTGATCGTCATGTCCAGGCCGTACTTCGTGAAGTACCCCTTCTCGTAGGCGATCACAATCGGCGCGCAATCCGTCAGGG
>JANQJT010000260.1 GCA_028281485.1 Phycisphaeraceae bacterium | reverse complement strand
TACTTTCCACCCACCGCGTGATCGGCTTAAACTCTACGCACGACATCCCCGTGTCGTGACGTCTAGCGTGGTAACAAAACACATCCAGCGACAAGGACCCCTCATGCGTACTTTCTTCTTCTCCTGTCTGACGCTTCTGGTGATGACGTTCGGTTGCAGCTCCCTGCAAGCCGACGAAACCACCCAACAAGCCGACAACCGCAAGCCCAACATCATCATCATCTACGGCGACGACATCGGCTACGGCGACCTGTCCTGCTACGGCGCCACGCAAATCCAGACCCCCAACCTCGACCGCATGGCCGCCGACGGCATCCGCTTCACCGACGCCCACGCCACCAGCGCCACCTGCACGCCCAGCCGATACTCCCTGCTCGTCGGTGAGTACGCCTACCGCAACAGGCGCGCCGAGATCCTCAACGGCGACGCCGCCATGGTCATCCGCCCCGATCAACCCACCCTCGCCTCCATCCTCAAGGCCAACGGCTACGCCACCGCCAACATCGGCAAGTGGCACCTCGGCCTCGGCGACGGCAAGCTCGACTGGAACGGCGAGATCAAGCCCGGCCCCCTCGAGATCGGCTTCGACGTCAACTACATCATCCCTGCCACCAATGACCGCGTGCCCTGCGTCTACATGTCCCAGCGCCGCATCGAAAACCTCGACCCCACCGACCCCATCACCGTCAGCTTCGGCCGACGCGTCGGCGACTGGCCCACCGGCCACACCCACCCCCAGATGCTTCGCTACGGCGCCGACGGACAGCACTCCGGCACCATCGTCAACGGCATCTCACGCATCGGCTACCAGACCGGCGGCACCAGCGCCCTCTGGGTCGATGAGGAAATGGTCGACAAGTTCACCGCCAAGTGCGTCGTCTTCATGGAAGACAACAAGGACAAGCCCTTCTTCCTCTTCTACCCCCTGCACCAGAACCACGTGCCCCGCCTGCCCAACGAACGCTTCATCGGAAAGAGCCAGTGCGGCCTGCGCGGTGACGCCGTGGTCGAGGCCGACTGGTCCGTCGGACAAATCCTCGACACGATCGAGCGACTCGGCATCGCCGACAACACCATCGTCATCTTCTCCAGCGACAACGGCCCGATTATGAACGACGGATACGATGACGGCGTCCTCCGCGACGTCAACGGCCACGACCCCAACGGCCCGCTGCGCGGCGGCAAGTACCTCCCCTTCGAGGGCGGCACGCGCCTGCCCCTGATCGTCCACTGGCCCGGCCGCGTCAAGCCCGGCGTCAGCGACGCCCTCGTCAGCCAGGTCGATCTCATGGCCTCACTGGCCAAGCTCACCGGTGCTGAGATTCCCCAAGGCGCCGCCGTCGACAGCCACGACTACCTCGCCACCTTCCTCGGCCAAAGCAACCGCGGTCGCGACGTCATCATCCAAAAGGCCCCCAGCGGAAACTTCGGCATCCGCTCCGGCCAGTGGAAGTACATCCCCGCCGGCAACCGACCCGGCTGGGCCTTCGGCAAGCACAGCGACCCTCGGGACCCCACCTTCAGCGAGTACCCCCCCGAGGCCATGCTCTTCAACCTCGCCGAAGACCTCGGCGAAACCAACAACCTCGCCGACCAACACCCCGGCCTGGTGAAAAAACTCGACGCCCGCCTCAAGCTCGAAATCGCACAACCCGTTTCCCCCGCGCATTGATCGGTTTACCGATCGCATCGACCGTGACGCGGTGTGTTGGTTTAGACTTTCGCAACGCATCACCCCATCGGTTGCCTCGGTGACTGGACCATCTTGATTAGTGAAAAGCCCCCGTCCAAACGGACGGGGGCTGTTGT
>JANQJT010000168.1 GCA_028281485.1 Phycisphaeraceae bacterium | reverse complement strand
CCCGCCCGCGGAACATAATGCACGACCCGAGCCACCCACTCGCCCTCCCCCTCCTCTCTCGCCGACGCCACTAAGCTCAACCCTCCCCCACTACCCGCTGCCTCCTGCCTGTTGGCTGTTGGCTGTTGGCTAATGGCTCTTCTACAATCTCCCCATGCCCCTCACCCTCGACCAGATCCTTGGCCAAGACCCCGCCATACAAACCCTCTCCCGCGCCCTCGCCTCAGGTCACACCCACCACGCCTGGATCTTCCACGGCCCGCTCGGCGTCGGAAAACACACCACCGCCCAAGCCCTCGCAAAAACCCTCCTCTGCCCCAACACCACACCCAGCTCCCCTACGAGCCGCGACCGTGAGGGAGCGGTCCCCTCCCCGTTGCCCCCCCAGCCCTGCGACGACTGCCCCTCCTGCAACCTGCTCTCCGACCCCGACGCCGCACACCCCGACCTCCACCTCATCTACAAGGAACTCGCCCTCTACTCAGACGATGCCAACGTCCGCTCACGAAAACTCCTCAACATCCCCGTCGACGTCCTCCGCACACACCTCGTCGAACCCGTCGCGCGCAAACCCCAACTCAACAACGCCAAGGTCTTCATCATCGACGAAGCCGAACGCATCGACCCCGTCGGGCAAAACACACTCCTCAAGACACTCGAAGAGCCCGCACCCGACACCTTCATCTTCCTCGTCACCACTCAGCCCCAAAAACTCCTGCCCACCATCCACTCCCGCTGCCAGCACGCCGCCTTCAACCTCCTGCCCGACGACGCCGTCACACAGCACCTCACCACACACCACCCCGACCTCTCACCCGACCGCCTCCACAACATTACCCGCTTCGCACGCGGCTCACTCGGCTCCGCGCAGCTCGCCATCAATTACCAACTCGACCACTGGCTCACCACACTCGACCCACTCATCAACGCCATCACCACCGGTCGCCCCGCTCCCACCCTCGGCCCAACCCTCGCCGAACTCGCCGAAGCCTACGCCAAGGCCCACGTCGACCAACACAAAAACGCCTCCAAGGACGCCGCCAACAAGGCCGCCGTACGACTCCTCCTCGCACTCCTCGCACACCTCTGCCAAAAACAACTCACCACCCACGCCCCCGAACTCGATCCCGCCGACCCCGCCGCCGCACAACAAGCCCTCGCCCCCTACCTCAAGGGCATCAACCTCGTCCAGGACGCCGACCGACACCTCGCCTCAAACGTCTCACCCGCTTTGCTGCTCGACAATCTCGCCATACAATGGGCTCAGCCGGCCGCGGGCTGACGTCCACGCCCCGCATTTGACCGTGTGTTTGAAGCCGCCTCGGGTGTCAGGCCCCGACGCGGACCCACAAAATCACGCCTGACGACATTGCGGCGCATCATTTCCCGCCCCGGTCCCACAGCCCGCGGCGCACGCGCTCATTGCCCGGAAACACACGGCCATGCCCATACACCCCCTGCCCATCCTCTCCGAGGAACAAGAACTCAAGGCCATCAACGCCCTCACGCCCCCCGAGACCATCGTCGTCCGCTACGGACGCATGAAGCTCATCGGTGAGTTCAAGTACCGCGGCGACGAAATCCCCGGCTGCGGCACAAGACTCGTCATCCGCACACCCCGCGGAACCGAACTCGCCTCCATGCTCACCACCACCTGCTCCAACTCAGGCTGCGGCTCCTCCATCTCGCGTCAACAAATGCTCGAATACATCGACGCCTCCGGCGGCCCCAACTTCCCTTTCTACAACGAAGGAAAAATCCTACGCGTCGCCACCCCAGAAGACCTCCGCGAACAGGCACACCTCGACGCCGACGCTCAAAACACCGTCAAGACCGCCAAGCAATACATCCGCGAACTCGACCTCCCCATGAAACTCGTCGACGTCGAATCCCTACTCGGCGGCGAACGCATCGTCTTCTACTTCACCTCCGAAGACCGCGTCGACTTCCGAGAACTCGTCCGCAAGCTCGCCGCCGACCTCCACACACGCATCGAGATGCGACAGGTCGGCGCACGCGACGAAGCACGACTCGTCGCCGACTACGAAAAGTGCGGCCAACGCTGCTGCTGCAAGCAGTTCCTCAAGGTCCTCAAGCCCGTCTCCATGCGCAACGCCAAGATCCAAAAAGCCACACTCGACCCCTCCAAGATCTCCGGACGATGCGGCAGGCTCATGTGCTGCCTCCGCTACGAAGAAAAAACCTACGACCAGCTCCGCAAGAACCTCCCCCACCGCAACACCCGCGTCATCACCGAGGAAGGCATCGGCTCCGTCGTCTCCACACAAATCCTCACACAACTCGTCCTCGTCGAACTCGACGACACACACCAGCGCCTCGCCTTCCCCGTCGAGAACATCGAGGTCGCCGACAAGCAACGCGAAGAAGAATACCTCGCCGAAAAACAAGCCAAGCGAGAAGAAGAAAAGGCCCAGTACGAAGCACGACGCGCCGAAGAAAAAGCCTCACGCCGTCGCGAACAACGCGCCCGACAAAAACAACGCAAGGCTCAAGCCACCGACACCCAACCCCAGGCCAAACCCCAGGCCGACGCCGACTCGCCCCAAACCGATTCCCCCGACCAACCCAAGCGCAAACGCCGCCGACGCCGTCGCCGCAAATCCGCAGACGCCGACGCCACCACCCAACCCAACACCGACACACCACCCAAAAACGACGCACAACCCCAAGACACCAACCAACCCCCACGCCCAAAACCCGGCCAACCCCTCGCCGATGAACACGTCGAGTCCCGCGAAGGGGAAAACTCCGCGAATATACCCACAAATCCAAACGACAATAATGACCCGGATTCCCCCTCTCCGACCCGCAAACGGAGGCGTCGCCGTAGAAATCGCCGAAAACGGGATGACGGCAACACGCCTAATGCGCAAAACTCGCCAGATTCCGATTGATTGCGCCACCAAAAGCGACGCATTACTGATTCTGGCATCCAGATATAGTTTGTAGCGATTATTTACGACACAGTGACAGGCCGTTGTCACTTTTTTTGTTGTTTCCACCATCCCAAATGGTCGATACTAAATGCGCATACAGCACATTGCCTCGTGGCACGCGCCACTGCGAGCGAACGATCCCGACCCCCGACCCCGCTCGTAGGCAATGGATCGGGGGGTGAGTCGCAAGACTCATCTCCCTTTTTCGAGCGGCACTTCAACAGCACACGCACAAAAATCAAAACCCCGACAACCAAACGCATCACCAACACCCATCCCTCACACAAACGCAACACCCCGCCAATCCCGCAACAAAGAAAAAGCCCTCAGCTCACGCCGAGGGCTTTTATCATGCATTCAGACTCACAAATCCGATCGACCAATCTCGAATCACACAACGTGACCAATCTTCCGGCCTTACATGTGCGCGACGATCGCGTCACCGAACGCGCTGCACTTCAGCAGCGTCGCCCCCGCCATCAGCCGCTCAAAGTCGTACGTCACGGTCTTCGCGCCGATCGCGCCGTCCACGCCCTTGATGATCAGGTCCGCCGCCTCCGTCCAACCCAGGTAACGCAGCATCATCTCACCACTGAGGATCACCGATCCCGGGTTCACCTGGTCCTTGCCCGCGTACTTCGGCGCCGTCCCGTGCGTCGCCTCGAAGATCGCGTGGCCCGAATCGTAATTGATATTCCCGCCCGGCGCGATACCGATCCCACCCACACACGCCGCCAGCGCATCGCTGATGTAATCCCCGTTCAGGTTCATCGTCGCGATCACGTCGTACTCGGCCGGCCGCGTCAGAATCTGCTGCAAAAACGCGTCCGCGATCACATCCTTGATCGTGATCGTCTTCCCGCTGGTCGGGTTCTTCAGCGTACACCACGGCCCACCGTCCAACTCCGCCGCCCCAAAACCCCTCTGAGCCGTCTCATAACCCCAATCACGGAACGCCCCCTCCGTGAACTTCATGATGTTGCCCTTGTGAACCAGCGTCACGCTGTCACGATCGTTATCGATCGCGTATTGGATCGCCGCCTTCACCAGCCGCTCCGTCCCCTCCGCGCTGACCGGCTTGATCCCGATACCCGCGCTGCCCGGGAAACGAACCTTCTTAAACAACTCCGGGAAGTTCGCCTCAAACAGCTCCTTGAACTTCGTGTTCTCCGCCGAGCCGTGCTCAAACTCGATCCCCGCGTAAATGTCCTCCGAGTTCTCACGGAAGATCACCATGTCCGTCAGATCAGGCTGCTTCACCGGACTGGGCACACCCGTAAAATACCGCACCGGCCGCAGGCAAACATACAGATCCAATATCTGACGCAACGCCACGTTCAGCGAACGAATCCCCCCACCCACCGGCGTCGTCAAAGGCCCCTTGATCCCCACCAGGTGCTCACGAAACCCATCCAGCGTCGCATCAGGCAGCCAGTCACCCGTCTCGTTAAACGCCTTCTCACCCGCCAGCACTTCCTTCCACACCAGGCTACGCCCGCCCCCATAAGCCTTCTCCACTGCCGCGTCGAACACACGCACACTCGCCGCCCAGATGTCCCGCCCCGTCCCATCACCCTCAATAAAAGGAATGATCGGATGATCCGGAACCACCAACTGACCGTCGCTACCCATCGTGATCGACTGACCGTCTGACATATCCAACTCTCCAATCAGGTGTGAAAACACATCCCCAGGACTGCGATGACTTACCAAATACCCGAACTTAACACCCGGTAATTCCGGGGGCCGGGGGGTCGAAAGGTTAGTCGATCATACCCCCACCCTCAACTCCCAGCCCCAAGTCCACTTTTCCCCTCAATACCGCACCACAAACCCCCCAAACTCACCGCTCGCCGCCCCCACATCCACCTTCGTCCCCGCGATACACCCCGCCTTCGCCCGCTCCACCGCCCTCAAAAACCGGTCCACCTCTTCCAACTCCCCCTCCACCACCAGCTCCACCGTCCCATCCGACACGTTCCGCACGGTCCCCGTCACATCAAAACCGTGCGACACCTCCCGCGCCGTCGCACGAAAGAACACCCCCTGCACACGCCCCGAGTAAATCACCGTCTTCCGAATCATCCCAACATCATACCCCTCCCGCTCACCCCAACACCACAAACAAAAACGCCGCCCACACGAGCGGCGCCGTTTATTCATAGATTCATGCCGACTGTAAATCGACTCCCATTCCGGGGGCTACCCCGCCAACGCCTCCAACTCCTCATCGCTGATGTCCGCGTTCGTGTGAACCTTCTGCACATCATCGTTCTCTTCCAGCGCCTCGATCAGCTTAAACACCTTCGCCGCGTCCGCCCCCTCGCACGCCACCGTGTTGTTCGCGATCCGTGCCAGCTCACCCACCTCCACCGTCAGCCCCGCCGCATCGATCGCGCTGCGCACCGCGTGGAAATCACCCGGCAGCGTCAACACCTGCCAGCAATCCCCCTCATCCGATACGTCGTCCGCCCCCGCCTCCAACGCCACCTCCATGATCCTCTCCTCGTCCAACCCCTCCTTGCTCAGCGTGATCAGCCCCTTTTGATCAAACACAAAAGCCACCGACCCGTCCGTCCCCATGTTCCCCCCGTGCTTCGAAAAGATGTGACGCAGGTCCGGCGCCGTCCGCGCGCGATTGTCCGTCAGACACTCCACAAACACCGCCACACCATTCGGCCCATACCCCTCGTACGTCACCTCCTCGTAACTCTCTCCCTCCAACTCACCCGAACCCTTCTTCACCGCCTTCGCGATCGTGTCCTTCGGCATGTTCGCCGCCTTGGCCTCCTCGATCGCGTAACGCAGCGTCAGATTCGTATCCGGATCACCCCCGCCGTTCTTCGCCGCCACAATGATCGCCTTCGAACACTTGCTCCACGCGTTCCCACGCTTCGCGTCCTGACGCGCCTTGCGGTGCTTGATGTTCGCCCATTTACTGTGACCCGCCATACCGCGCTCCCATTTCCTGGTAACCCTTCAAAACCCCGATTTTAACCCACTTTTCCCCCGCCTTCACCCCCAACCAAGCCCCCACCTGTCCCGTATCTCAACGAGCCGCGACCGTGAGGGAGCGGTTGTTTAGCCACAGCCCGCCTGGCCTTGCTCCTTCCACGTTGAGCAACCCTACATAGCCGGTCCCTCTGGGACCGGACTCCCCCGTTTAGCAGCGACCCACAACGAAGCGCTTCCCCAAATCAGCAATCCGAGATCAGCGATCAGCAATTCACTAAATCCCCTCACCACCCACGCCGCCCGTCCCCTCAGCCTCGACCTCCACAGGCTCCGCTTCCGTCTCCACCTCGACCTCCACATCCCCCGCACCCGCTTCCTCCGTCGGCTCAGGCTCAACATCATCCTCCACCCTCTCCACAACCTCCGCCACCTCAGGCTCACCACCCGCCTCCACCGCCTTCAATTTCGCCTCAAGCGACACACGGATCTTCGCGTTCTCCGCGTCCACAGCCTCGAGCCCCGTCCCCTCAGAACCCTCCAACAACCCCAGCGCCTCCCGCCACGACTTCACCGCCTCCACCTCTCGGCCGCTCTTCCACAGCGCATCACCCAGGTGATCCAACAAAATCGCGTCCGACTCACCGTTCGCCAGCAGGCTCCGACGCAGGTAATCCACCGCGCCCTCAAACCTGCCCCGCTTGTACAGCACCCATCCCATCGAATCCAACACCGCCGCGCTGTCGGGCTCAGCCGCCAACGCCTTACGGATCATCGCCTCCGCCTCCGCCAGGTTCTTACCCGCGTCCGCCCACATGTAACCCAAATTGTTGTTCGCCATCCCGTGATCCGGGTCCAGCTCCAACACCCGCACCAGGTAACGCTCGCTCTCCGCCGGCCGCGAATAAAGATAATTCGACTGCGCCAGGCGAACATCCGCCTCGCTCTCCACAGGCACCAGCGGCACCAGCTTCTCAAGCTCCGCCACCGCCTTGTCCAGCTCCCCGCCGATGTAATACAGCTCCGCCAACCCCTCATGCAACACCGCCGGCTCGATCATCCCCCGATTGATCTCCTCGGCAAACATCCGCTCCAGGTCCTCGGACCGCTCCCCACGCACCAGCAGCCAACCCCGCATCATCACCAGCTCCGCGCTCCCGTCCGCCTCACCCATCGCCCGATCGATCGCACCGATCGCACGATCAAGCTCACCACCCCGCTCGTACGACCGCGCAATCTCCATGAACAGGCCCACCCGCTGCTCCGCACGCACCTCACCCGTCTCCAGCGCCCCCTCCAGCGCCGCCGCGCTCTCCACGTGCCGCCCCCACTCCCGGTACAGCTGCGCCAACTGAATCGCACGACCCAGCCCCGCCTCCTGCCCCAGCAGGTGCGCCTCCAATCGCTCGTAGTAAACCCCCGGCCGCTCCAACCGCTCCGTGATCTCACGCAAGTACCGCAACGCACCCGCGTGATGCACGTCCGCATCCAGCATCCCCAGCAGCACCGCCTCCGCGTCCGCCTCCCGGCCCGTCCGCACCAGCACACGCATCAACTCTCCCAACGCCTGCACGTCATCCCGGTCCACCTCCAACAGCTCCGCAAACAGACGCTCCGCCTCGCCGTGATCACCACGCAACGCCAGCACACGCGCACGATTCAACCGCGTCACGCGCGCCTCCGGAATCATCCGCTGCGCCCGCACCAGCAGCCGCACAAAATCCTCCGAACGACTCGCATCACGCTCGTACAATCCGAACAACGCCGCGTACACCGCCTCGTTCCTCGGGTCCATCT
Source organism: Phycisphaeraceae bacterium (assembly GCA_028281485.1). Taxonomy (GTDB): domain Bacteria; phylum Planctomycetota; class Phycisphaerae; order Phycisphaerales; family Zrk34; genus JANQHD01. The sequence continues at coordinate 1,572 of JANQJT010000168.1, read as the reverse complement.
CCAGCGCCCGCCTCAGCGTCCGCTCCGCCTCCTCAAACATCCCCAGCTTGAACTCCAAACCACCCCGCGCACTCAGCGAATCCACGTCCTCACCGCTCAACCGAATCGCCTCACGCACACGCGTCAGCGCCTGCGCCCGCAAACGCCGCGACCGCTCCGTGTCACCCGACAGATCCAGCCCCTGCGCCTCACGCTCCAACGCCATACCGTGCAGCAGATGCAACCGACCACTCAGCGACGGGTCATACGCACCGATCCGCTCGATCGCCTCGCGCGTCTGACCCGCACGGATCATCAACGCGATCTCCGTCAGCACCGCCGGCACGTAATCCGCGTCCCGGTCCAGCGCCCGGCTCAGCATCTCCCGCGCCCCCTCTCCACCGTCATAACGAATCGCCAGCATCGCACGGAACGTCCACGCCGCCGCGCTGTCACGCTCCGCCGCGCTCATCCCCGCCAAAGCCTCCTCCCACGCCTCACGCCCCAGCTCACGATCCAACAGCTCCTTGATCCGCCCGCGCCCACCGTCCCGCGCCGACTCCAACTGACCCAGCGTCACCGACAACACACCCGTCAGATCATCCGACCCCACCATGTCCACCCACGCCTCGTACACCCGCCCGTGATCCGCGTGTGCCGACAGGTGACCCGACGCAAACCGCGCCGCCCCCGCGCCCTCACCCATCGCCTCCATCACCGCCAGCGCCAGCAGCTCACGCGCCGGATCCGCCTCGTACAACGCACGCACCGACCGCACATACCGCCCCCGACGCGACGTGTGCTCCGCCACATACCCGCTCAACTCCAGCGCAAACCGGTCCGCCTCCACCCGCTCCAGCTCCGCCAGCGCCGCAGCCTCCGCTGGCGCATCATCACCCAAAAGCAACCCACCCCGCGCTCGCCGCAGGTTCACCGCACGATCATCCAACCCCGTCTTCTCGCCGCCCTCCTCCAGATACGCCAACCCCATCTCCACACGACCCAGCCGCAGCAGCGTCTCCGCCACCTGCAGCTGCGTCGCACCGTACTGGTTCGCCACCAGCTGCGCCTGACGACGATAACGCGACATCCCACGAAACGTCTCACCCACCCGCAGACACTCCGCCAGCCGCTCCACCGCCGCCAGGTGATACCCCTCGCGCAGCAGCGCCTGACCCAGGTAATAATCACTCAGGTATCGCATCCCCGGGTCCACCGGCCGCTCACCATCCACCACCTGCCCCAACAGCACGATCACCTCGCCGTACCGCTGCTCGGCAAACGCCAGCTGACTCAACCGATGACGCACCGCCGGGTCCCACGCATCCAGCTCCAACGCCCGCTCATAACGAACACGCGCCGACTCACGCCGCCCAAGCTCCTGCTCGATCTGACCCAGCAGCGCCTCCGCACCCGCCAGCTCACCATCCAGCTCCAACGCCGCGTTCAAACGCTCCCGCGCCGTCTCGATCTCACGTCGCCGATACGCGTCACGCCCCTCCACATACGCCAACACCGCCCGACCGCTCGGCTCATCAGGCCCCTCCTCACCCCACCCCTCCGCACGCGCCATCCCCTCCGCCAAGTAACCCG
>JANQJT010000163.1 GCA_028281485.1 Phycisphaeraceae bacterium | reverse complement strand
CGGCTCGCCGCCGCGGAACGGCACATCGGCGGCCGGGGCCAGGTGCACACCCGGAGCACGCAGCTTGAACGGGGCAGTGAGGAAGTAGGTCCACGTGCGCAGGTGGAAACGCGGCGGCAAGCCGGGCGACTTGGCATCGGCCGGGGAGATCGAAGCCTGCTCGCCGTCCCACACCATGACCGTGCCGTTCTTGAGTTCCAGTCGCACGCGTTCGCTGCCGATCTCAAAGGTCGTGGTCGCGTCGAGAATCCGGTTACCCATGAAGTTGATAACGATGTCGTACTCGACGGCCTTGTGCTTCTTCCACGCGTCCAGGCCGTGCATCTTTTCGGGCACGCGTGCGTATGACTCGGCGAACGACGAATCGTCGTCGGCAAGAGCGAGCGAAGAGACGTTAAACAGCAATAAAATGGCCAACAGGATTCGGCTCGGGGTCATAGCGTTCTCCTTGGATGGAAGTCGGTTCGCGTAAGTAGATGTGTATTCCCCCGCCGACGTTACTCCCCCCGATTGCTGAAAGAGAAGAATTAATCTTCCTCGCCCTTGCACCCTGTGCAGCTGTGAAGAATCGCCTGCACCAGCGCCTCGGGCACTTCTTTCGGAGCCTCGTCCTCTTCGCATTCACACAACGCCTTGTGGGTCATGTGGATCGTGCTCTTGTAGCTCTCGATGTACTGCACACACGGTGGACACAGCTTCAGGTGCGCCTCGAACTTCTCCAGGGTTTCGCCCTCGAGCTTGCCGTCGAGGTAGTCGTCGAGGAACTGCGCCAGCTCACTGCACAGCAGCATGCCGTCGTGGCTGTGATCGTGTTGACAGGGCTTATCGGTCAAACGCCGGCCTCCTGCATGTACGGGTCCAGCAGCTCTCGCAACGCCTGCCGCGCCCGGTGCAGACGCGTCTTGACCGCGCCGGGTTTGATGCCCAAGGCCTTGGCGGTCTGTTCGGTGTCGAGCTGTTCGATGTCACGGAGCATGATGATCTCTCGATACGATTCGGGCAGTTGGGCGATGGCCTCGTGCACCTGGTCGGCACGCTCCTGTTCGAGCGTGTCTTCCTCGGCGGTGCGTTTCCACGTGGGCCCGACGTCGCGCCGGTAACCCTCGTCACTGAACTTCGGTCCGAGGTCCTCTACCGAGACCTCGTGCAACCGCTTGATCTTTCTCAGTCGCATCAGCGCCGCGTTGACGGTGATGCGGTGAAGCCAGGTCGAAAGCTTGCTTCGACCGTCGAAGCGGTCCATGGCGCGATACGCCATCACGAACGCTTCCTGAACGGCATCCTGTGCGTCGGTCTCGCTCCGCAAGATGCGGTTGGCCACGGCGAATAATCGGCCGAAATGCCAACGCACGAGCTTCTCGAACGCCTGCGCATCACCTTCGCGCAGGCCCTGTAACAGCTCGGCCTCCTCGGCAACGGGGTCCTCTGGAATATACGGGTCGACGTATTTCATCGGGGTGTGTGCACACCCTATGCCCCATTGCCTTGTGTTGTCTAGTGCCTTGGGATGCAATAACTGTTTAAGGGGTCACAAACCCATTTTAGATATTATAAACCTGATTTTTACCCAAAAAATGCGGTTTTCTGGCCGCAGACTTGATATAGTACCGAATCAGTGCTAATAATAGACCGCACTGAGACTCGATCTCACCAAGAGGACCCTATGAGCTTCTCACTGACCAGAAAGACCGATTACGCCCTTGTGGCGCTCAGCCGGCTGGCCGTGGACAGCGCCGAGGCCTCGCCGGTCAGTGCGCGGCACATCGCCGATCTCTACGATCTCCCCCTGCCGATCATGATGAACGTCCTCAAGGACTTAGCCTCCGCCGGGCTGGTCACCAGCAAGCGAGGCGCGTCCGGCGGCTACTACCTCAGCCGGCCCCACGGGCAGATATCCTTCGCGCAGGTCATCGAAGCCATCGAAGGCCCCGTGACGGTAACGGCCTGTTGCGAGGATACATCAGAGGACGAAAGCGAAGAGCCCTGTCTCGCCTGTCGTCTGGAGCAATCCTGCCCCATCACCGGCGCGATGAAGCAATTTAACGATCTGGTCGTCGCCTTCCTCTACTCGATGACGCTCGAGGACATGATGCGAAACGACCTGTCGATGTCGATGGTGATCCGCAACTCCGACGCGAGCGACGACCGCACCATCCACAGCCAGCAAGACACACAACCGGTCGCGCTGAACAACGCGATCGGACAAACCAGTGGGAACACGCCATGACCACCACCGAAGAAGTCGCAAAAATCACACAAGACAAGCGTGACTACAAGTACGGCTTCGTCACCGACATCGAGCAGGAGTTCGCCCCGCCCGGGTTGAACGAAGACATCGTGCGCTTCATCAGCGCCAAGAAGGGCGAGCCCGAGTGGCTGCTCGAGTGGCGCCTCAAGGCGTTCCGCCACTGGCAGACGATGGAAGAACCCGACTGGCAGTTCCTGCCCTACAGCTACGAGCGCCCCAACTACCAGGGCATCAGCTACTACGCGGCCCCGAAGGAAAAACCCAAGAGCCTCGACGAGATCGACCCCGCCATCCTTGAGACGTACAACAAGCTCGGCATCCCGCTGGAGGAACAGAAGGTGCTCGCGGGCGTGGAGGGCGCCGCGACCAGCGCCGCCGACGCGCTCGGTGGGGGCGGCGGGAAGGTGGCCGTGGACGCCGTGTTCGACTCGGTCTCCGTCGCCACGACCTTCCAGGACGAACTGGAGAAGCACGGCATCATCTTCTGTTCGATCAGCGAGGCCGTGAAGAACCACGGCGACCTGGTCAAGCGGTATCTCGGCTCGGTCGTGCCCTACTCCGACAACTTCTACGCCACGCTCAACAGCGCCGTCTTCTCCGACGGCAGCTTCGTGTACATCCCCAAGGGCGTGAAGTGCCCCATGGAGCTGAGCACGTATTTCCGCATCAACGCGTCCAACACCGGCCAGTTCGAGCGCACGCTTATCATCGCCGACGAGGGCAGCACGGTCAGCTACCTCGAGGGCTGTACCGCGCCGATGCGCGACGAGAACCAGCTGCACGCGGCGGTGGTGGAGCTGGTCGCCCACAAGGACGCGACCATCAAGTACTCCACCATCCAGAACTGGTACCCCGGCGATGAGACCGGCAAGGGCGGCATCTTCAACTTCGTCACCAAGCGCGGCATCTGCGAGGGCGACCGCAGCCACATCTCGTGGACACAGGTCGAGACCGGCTCGGCGGTGACGTGGAAGTACCCCTCCTGCATCCTCAAGGGGGACGACTCCAAGGCCGAGTTCTACTCCGTCGCACTCACGAACCTGCGCCAGCAGGCCGACACCGGCACCAAGATGATCCACATCGGAAAGAACACCACCAGCCACATCATCTCCAAGGGCATCAGCGCCGGCGAGGGCCACAACACCTACCGCGGCCTGGTCCAGATGAACAAGGGCGCCGCCAACGCCAAGAACTTCACGCAGTGCGACTCGATCCTCATCGGCGACCGCTGCGGCGCACACACCTTCCCCTACATCGACGTGCGCAACCCCACCGCCTCGGCTGAGCACGAAGCGTCGACCACGAAAATCGCAGAGGACCAATTGTTCTACTGCACCGCACGCGGCATCGAGGAAGAAGACGCCGTCAGCCTGCTCGTCAACGGCTTCTGCAAGGAGGTCTTCAACGAGCTGCCGATGGAGTTCGCCGTGGAAGCCAACAAGCTGCTGGCCGTCAGCCTCGAAGGATCGGTCGGCTAACACCCGCCACCGGAAATAGAAATCACGAAACACGAACGCATCGAAAAGCACTCAGGACAACACGCAATGAGCACGCCACTACTTGAAATCAAGAACCTGCACGCCGAGGTCGAGGGCAACGAGATCCTCAACGGCATCAACCTCACCATCAACCCCGGCGAGGTGCACTCCATCATGGGCCCCAACGGCTCGGGCAAGAGCACGCTCGCCCAGGTGCTGGCCGGCAAGGACGACTGCGACATCACCCAGGGCCAGATCCTCTACAAGGGCAAGGACCTGCTCGACCTCGACCCCAACGAGCGCGCCTGCGAGGGCCTGTTCCTCGCGTTCCAGTACCCCGTGGAGATCCCCGGCGTCAGCTCGATGCAGTTCCTCAAGGCCGCGGTCAACGCCAAACGCGAGTACCACGGCCTGGAAGAGCTCGACGGCGTACAACTGCTCCAGCTGTTCCGCGAGAAGGCCGACGTGGTCAACATCTCCATGGACATGGTCAAGCGCAACGTCAACGAGGGTTTCTCCGGCGGCGAAAAGAAGCGCTTTGAGATCTTCCAGATGGCCGTGCTGGATTCGGAGTTCGCCGTCCTCGACGAGACGGACTCCGGCCTGGACATCGACGCGCTGCGTATCGTCAGCGAGGGCGTGACCAACATGCGCGACGGCAAACGCGGCTTCCTCGTCATCACCCACTACCAGCGCCTGCTCAACCACATCGTGCCCGACGTCGTCCACGTGCTGGTCGACGGCCAGATCGTCAAGTCCGGCGGCATCGAGGTCGCCACCGAACTCGAGCAGCAGGGCTACGCCAGTTGGGCCGAAGCCGAAGCTACCGCCAGCTAAACCACGCGAGCAACACACCATGACCCAAGCCACCGCCGAATCCACGACTCGCTTCGCAGACGCCCACGCGGCCGTGCTCGCCCGCGCCGACGCCGCCGGCACCGGTGCGCTCAACGACACGCGCCGCGCCGCCTTCGACGCCTTCACCGCACAATCCATCCCCACCCTCAAGCACGAGGACTGGCGATACACCGACCTGCGCGAGCTGAACAAGACCGACTACGCCCCCGCCGAGCCCAATACCGACGTCACCGCCGACGACATCGCCCCCTTCCTCATCCCCAACCTCGACACCCACCTGATCGTCTTCGTCGACGGCCACTGGCGCGAAGACCTCTCGGCCATCGATGAACACCCCGAAGGCACCGCCATCGGCACCCTCGCCCAGGCCTACGCCAAGGGCTGCACCGGCATCACCGACTACCTCGGCAAGCAGGTCGATCTCGAGACCGACGCCATGAGTGCGCTCAACACCGCGCTGATGGAAGACGGCGCAGCGATCTACCTCAAGCCCGGCAAGACGATCGACAAGCCGATCCACGTGCTCTCGGTCGCCACCGCCAAGGCGGCCGGCACCATGACCCACCCACGCAACCTCATCGTCGCCGGCGAGGACGCCAGCGTCACCGTGCTCGAACACTACGTCACGCTGGGCGGCGAGAACTACTTCAACAACGCCGTGACCGAGCTGTTCGCGGCCGACCGCGCCGAGGTGCACCACTACCTGCTCGAGCGCGAAGCCGAGTCCGCGGTGAACATCTCCACACTGGAAATTCACCAGGGCGAAAAGTCCGACGTGCACTCCCACACCGTCCTGCTCGGCGGCAAGCTCGTACGCAACAACGTCCGACCCACCATGGCCGGCGAAGACGGACACTGCCTCATCAACGGCCTGTTCGTCGGCCACGGCGACCAGACCCTCGACAACGCCATGCGCGTTGAACACAACGCCCCCAACTGCCGCAGCCGACAGTTCTACAAGGGCATCATGTCCGACAAATCGCACGGCGTGTTCACCGGACGCATCGTCGTGGCCGAGGAAGGCCAGCAGACCGACGCGATCCAGTCCAACCGCAACATGCTGCTCAGCGACGACGCACGCATGAACGCCCGCCCGCAGCTGGAGATCTACGCCGACGACGTCCGCTGCACCCACGGCGCGACGACCGGCCAGGTCGACCCCGAGGCCGTCTTCTACTTCCGCGCACGCGGCCTGCCCGAAGACGTCGCCCGCGCCATGCTCATCTACGCCTTCGCCGCCGAAGGCTTCGACCGCATGCAGCTCGTGCCCGTCCGTGCCCTGCTCGCCAACGAGATGATTGCCAAACTCCCCATGGCCAATAAACTCTCTGCTGAGTTCAACGAAGAGATCAAGCAGCGGCTCTACCGCATCTAACCCCATCCGGAATGCCCGAAAGGTCAACATGACCGTGGCCAAATCCCAACCTACCCACACACCGGCGCTCGACGTCGAGCGTGTGCGTGGCGACTTTCCCGCGCTCTACCAGCGGGTGCACGACAAGCCCCTGGTCTACCTCGACAACGCCGCCACCAGCCAGAAGCCCCAGGCCGTCATCGACACGCTCGACGACTACTACCGCCGGTACAACGCCAACGTCCACCGCGGCCTGCACAAGCTCGCCGAGCTCGCCACCGAGGCCTACGAACACGCCCGCATCACCGTCGCGCGGTTTCTCAACGCACCCGACGCGAAACAGATCGTCTTCACGCGCGGCTGCACCGAGGCCATCAACCTCGTCGCCGCCTCGTGGGGCGGCGCAAACCTCAAGCCCGGTGACGAGATCCTCGTCAGCCAGATGGAGCACCACTCCAACATCGTCCCCTGGCAACTCATCGCAGAGAAGACCGGCGCCAAGGTCGTCATGATCCCCATCGACGAGCGCGGCCAGATCAACCTCGACACCTACCACGCGCTGCTGAACGACAAGACGCGCCTCGTGGCCGTGACCGCCGTGTCCAACTCGCTGGGCACAATCAACCCGATCAAGAAGATGATCGAACTGGCCCACGCCGCCGGCGCGGTCGTGTTGGTTGACGCGGCACAGGCCGCGCCGCATATGGCCGTGGACGTGACCGATCTCGACGTCGATTTCCTTGCCTTTTCCGGTCACAAGGTGTTTGGCCCGACCGGGATCGGCGCGCTGTACGGCCGAGCCGAACTGCTCGAAGCCATGCCCCCCTACCAGGGAGGCGGTGAGATGATCGAACAGGTCACCTTCGAGAAAACCACCTTCGCCGCGGCCCCCACCCGCTTCGAGGCCGGCACGCCCCACATCGCCGGCGCGATCGGCCTGGCCGCCGCACTCAACTACGTCACCGCGATAGGTTTCGACAAGATAGTCACTTACGAAAACGAGCTGCTGGCCTACGGCACCGAGGCCCTGCAGGCCGTCGAAGGCCTGACCCTCATCGGCACCGCCGAACACAAGGCCGCCGTCTTCAGCTTCACCCTCGACGGCATCCACCCCTACGACATGAGCCCCGTCCTCGACCACGAGGGCATCGCCATCCGCACCGGTCACCACTGCACCCAACCCGTCATGGACAAGTTTGCCATCCCCGCCACTGTCCGCGCGTCGTTGTCGTTCTATAATACACCAGCCGAGATCGACGCCCTCGTCTCGGCGCTACAGAAAGTGAAGTCCCTCTTCAGCTAAACCCGCAGAGAACGCGGGCGACAGAGCACAACATGACCCTGCGTCTGTAGAAATCTGAACCACGTTCAGATCACAAGCACCGACCCAAAGCTCTGCGCAACGACGTTCTCTGCGGTTTCCCCCCCAACGAGCCGAACCATGCCCGCCCTGCAAGGCCTCACCATCGACGACATCACCGCCGGCTTCGACTTCCTCGAAGACTGGGAGCAGCGCTTCAGCTACCTGCTCGACCTCGGCAAGAAACTACCCGAGTTCCCCGAAGACGCGCGCACCGAGGACAACAAGGTCCACGGCTGTCAGTCGCAGGTCTGGCTCCACGCCAAGATGCGCACCGACAACAACACACCGACCATCCACTTCCAGGCCGTCTCCGACGCCCACATCGTCAACGGCCTCATCGCCATCCTCATGACCCTCTACAACGACAAATCCCCCGCCGACATGCTCGCCATCGATTACCAGGCCGTCTTCAACCAGCTCGACCTCGAACAACACCTCTCGCCCACCCGACGCAACGGCCTGCACGCCATGGTCCAGCGCATCCGCACACTCGCCGAGCAACACGCATGAACGACACGCCGCAAAACAATCAGCCTACTCCCGATAGCCCCCCCGTCACGCCGCCGCCCGCCGTGCCCACGCCCGGTCACGTGACCAGTCTGCCCCAGCCCGCCCCGATACCCGCGCCGCGCCACAAGCTCGACCCGCTGCCCGACGACGCGTCGCTCAAAGAAAAAGCCAAGTGGGCCATCCAACACGTCTACGACCCCGAGATCCCTATCAACATCTACGAGCTCGGCCTGATCTACGACATCGACGCCAACGAGAACTCCGGCATCGTCAAGGTCGAGATGACGCTCACCACGCCCAACTGCCCCGAGGCCCAATCGCTGCCGCTCAGCGTGAAGGGCGCCGTCGAGTCGATGGATGGCGTCAGTGAGGCGATCGTCAACATCACGTGGGAACCCCTCTGGCACCGCGACATGATGTCCGACGCCGCCAAGCTACAGCTGGGGTTGCTCTAACGCCTCTCAAAAATGCGATCGGATAGGAAACCCGTACACCTCTCTGACTCGCTTCAGCATGGCCTCAATCTTCTCCGATTTCGATTCATCGTCGCGATGTAAACAGATGTAGTCGACCTCCTGATGCACCAGCTTGTGCGCTTGGTTGCATCTTTTGCATCGTTTGGGGAATGAATCAATCCAGAACCGAAGCTCTTCGTACCAATGCTTCTGTTCTTCTTTAGTAAACCTGAAACTCTCTCCACAATCCACACAATCAATCGTCGCATCGATATACCAGTGACGCGGACAGACGCTACAGTTCTGTTTCTCAACATCTGCCCGAACCGCATTGGCGTAATCGAGATCGTACGCCTCCGGGAATAGATAGTCTGGCATGTTGCGAGGATCATATCCACCAAAGCCAATCGTATGTTTCATCGCATCGCCTCAACCCTCAAGACCGTGATCTCTTTCAGACTGTCTTGACTACCAACGTATCTCTTTGTGATTCGGTAGGTGATGACTGATTCCGTCGTCAACGTGCCCCCACCATTGGATTGAAACAGGACGGTTTGGAGGTCCCCATCCGACTCAACTACGCGGTATCGCATGAAGCCCTCGCGCGGGCCGTTCTGCGTTTTCGGATCGGTGTAGTGAACCCAATCGCCCTGCATCCGCACCGCATCGTGGTCAAACTGGTTGTCATTGCCTGCCACCGCGTCAAGGCTAATCTCCGTCACGACCGGCTGCTGGGTGTCCGACCACCAGCACTCGATCATGCTGAACACCTTCGGATGGATCACACCGGTATTAATGTCATCGATCTGCGCCGATCGGCAGCCCATCATCAAGAACACAACAAACAGACACAGTGTAACGGTCGGCTGGCTGGCGAATCGACAGAACTGTTGCGTGAATTTCATATCGAAACACCCCGTTAATCTGGCCCAGTATAACCGGCATCCCATCGATTTTTCGCGTAAAATCCTTCCATGCAACTCCAATTCCTCGGCGCCAACCAGCAAGTCACCGGGTCCAGCTACCTGCTCGAAGTCGCGGGCAAGCGCATCATGATCGACCACGGCATGTTCCAGGAACGCCGCTATCAGGAGCGTAACTGGGAGCCGTGCCCCGTCAGCCCCAAGTCCGTCGACGTCCTGCTGCTCACCCACGCCCACCTCGACCACTGCGGCCTGATCCCCAAGCTCGTGCGCGACGGCTTCAACGGCCGTATCGTCACCACCGAGCCCAGCGTGGAACTCGCCCAGCTCGTCATGAACGACTCGGCGCGCATCCAGGAAGAAGACATCAAGTACAAGCAGAAACGCCACCGCAAAGAAGGCCGCAAGAGCCGCTACCCCTACGAACCGCTCTACACCATCGAAGACGCGCAGCGCGTCGAGAAGCGCTTCAACCCCACCGGCTTCGACACCCCCGTCTCGCTCTCAGGCGACCTGTCCGTCACCTACCGCCGGGCCGGCCACATCCTCGGCGCCGCCACGCTCGAGATCGAAGCCAAACACAACGGCTCGACCAAACGCATCGTCTTCTCCGGTGACGTCGGACAGGACGACATGCCCATCGTGCCCGATCCCCAGCCCGTCGACGCAGCCGACTACGTCGTCATGGAATCCACCTACGGCGACCGCGACCACAAGGACGCCGGCAACGTGCAAGACAAGCTGGCCGACGTCATCAACGACACCGTCAAACGCGGCGGCAACATCGTCATCCCCACCTTCGCCATCGAGCGCGCCCAGGAACTCATCCTCCATCTCACCGAGCTCAAGCTCGCCGGGCGTATCCCCCTGCTGCCGACGTTCCTCGACTCCCCCATGGCCGCCAACGCCACCGAGATCTTCCTGCGTCACCCCGACTACATGGACGCCGAGATGCGCGGCCAGCTCTCCAGGGGCCGCTTCTCCAACGCGTGGCACAACGTGCACCTGGTCCGCACCGTCGACGGCTCGAAATCCATCAACACCATCCGCGGCTCGGCGATCATCATGGCCGGCAGCGGCATGTGCACCGGCGGCCGCATCAAGCACCACCTCGTCGCCAACATCGGGCGCAAGGAATCCACCATCCTCTTTGTCGGGTACCAGTCGGTCGGCACGCTCGGCCGACGCATCCGCGACGGGGAGCTGAAGGTGCGCATCTTCGGCGTGCCGCGCGACGTGCTGGCGAAGATCGAATCCATCGACGGCTTCAGCGCTCACGGCGACCGCGAAGACCTGCTCCGATGGATCGGCACGGTCAATCAACCCCGCCGCGTCTTCCTCACCCACGGCGACAAGCAGGCCGCCGACAACCTCGCCGACGAGATCACCCAACAACACGGCTACGACACACACGTGCCCGCTTACCTGGAGCGGGTCACGCTGGACTAACCCATGAGCGGCGACACCGCCCACATCTTCCGCCCCCACATCGACCTGCGTCACCTGCAGCGCATGACCGATGACACCGGCCTGTTCCAGCACGCCAAGTACCACGTCCCCGACGCCGAGCACGGCTACTGCATCGACGACAACGCCCGCGCCCTGCTCGCCGCCGTCCTCTACGAACACCTGCACACCGACCGCGCCTGCGCCGAGCTGCTCGACCGCTACCTCGCCTTCGTCGTCAACGCGCTCAATCCCGACGGCGCGTTCCGCAACTTCATGAGCTACGACCGCCGCTGGCTGGAAGACGTCGGCTCACCCGACAGCCACGCCCGCGCGCTGTGGGCGTTGGGCGTGACGATCCGCTTCGCGCCGTCGCAGCGCGTCAAGGAACTGGCCGAGGTGATCTTCGATCGCGCGCTCGGCGTGACCGAGTCGTACGAATACGTCCACCCGATCGCCTACACGCTGCTGGCGCTGGACGAGCGACTGGCCAATGAAGACGACGCACGCTCGATTCAATTCCGCCAATCGCTCGGCAACAAGCTCTGGGCGATGTGGCAGGCCAACGCGTCGGAAGACTGGCCCTGGCCTGTCGACGAGCTGACCTGGGGCAACGCAAAGATCCCGCACGCGCTGCTGGTGACGGGCCGGGCACTGGGGCGCGACGACTGGGTCGAGACGGCGCTCGCGGCGCTGTGGTGGTGTCTACACGTGCAGACCGCCGACACCGGCCACCTCACCGTCATCGGAAACGACGGCTGGTTCACCCGAGCCGGTCACCGCGCCCAGTACGATCAACAGGCCATCGAGGCGCAGTGTCTCGTCCAGGCTGCGCTCGCCGCCGCCGAGGCCACCGGCGACGCCAAGTGGATCGAAGACGCTCAGCGTTGCTACGGCTGGTTCCACGGTCAAAACGACCTGGGCCTGTCCCTCATCGATCCCGACACCGGCGGCATCTTCGACGGCATCCAGCCCCACGGCCTGAACAAGAACCAGGGCGCCGAGTCCTACCTCGCACACCTCCTGGCGGCACTCGAACTGCAGCTCTACGAAAAACAACACCGCCCCAACATCACCACTTCGCCCGCTGCGCCAGTCGGTTTCGCGGTCGTCGGCGCCAGCCGGTTTGCGCAGTTCTGCCTGGACAGCTACCGCTCGCGCGATGCGCTCGAGCCGATCGGTGTGTGGAGTCGAACCGCTGACAGCGCCAATCGCTTCGCCGAAGCCAACCAGCTCACCGCCTACGCCGACCTCGGTGATCTCCTGAAAGACCCGCGTATCGATTTAGTCCACATCGCCACCACACCCGCCACGCACGCCGGCCTGGCCGGTCGATGCATCCAGGCCGGCAAGTACGTGTTGATTGACAAGCCGATCGCCACGTCGTTGCACGATGCGCGTCACCTCCTAACACTTGCCGCCGAGCACGACCGCGTCGTGGCGGTGAATCTCATGATGCGGTTCGGCCCGCTCGTCGAGCCCGTGCGCAACCTCATCGCCTCCGGCCTGCTCGGCGCACCGCTGCGCGGCACCTTCACCAACCACGCCGGCGACGGTGGCCTGCCCGCCGACCACTGGTTCTGGGATCACACGCAATCCGGCGGCATCTTCATCGAGCACGGCGTGCACAGCTTCGACCTCGTCCGTCACTGGCTCGGCGAGGGCCAAATCCTCTCCGCTCACCAACAGCAAAGACCCGGCACCCCCATCACCGACCAGGCCACCGCCGAGGCGGCGTTCGGCGCGCAAACCACCGTCAGCTTCTATCACGGCTTCACACAAACCCACGAACTCGACCGCCAACGCCTGTCGATCCTCTTCGAGCGCGGCGAGATGCTGTTGGACGGCTGGATCGCGCGGGAACTGTCGATCCGGGCAGTGCTCAGCGGCGAACAGGTCGATCAGGTCGAACAGATCATCGCCCCGCTGCCCGAATACCGGTTCGAGAAACTCCAATCGTTGCCTACCGACACACACGTCAACCGGCGCGGCCGCACCGAGCGTGCCGACGGCCTGTACCACATCACAGCCACCGCCCCACAAGACAAACAGGCCCTCTACAGCCAGGCGGTCGGCGACCTCATGGACGATCTGTTGCAGCGCATCGCCAATCGGCGTCACCACCTGCGGGTCACACCCGACGACGCCGTGGCCGCGCTCCGCCTCGCGGTCGAAGCGACCGAGTTGGCAAACGGGTCTGTCTGATCCGCCCGCCGCGCGTATAATCCGCTTATGCCTGATCAGCTTCCCACCGTCGGTTACGGATTGATCGGCGCCGGTGCGTTCGGTCAGTTCTGCATCGAACAGTACCGTCAGCTCGAAGGCCTCGTCCCCGTGGCGCTGGCCGACAAGCACGGCCACATCGCCGAGCAAGCCGCCTCTCGATTCGACATGGACATCTGCGATTCCGTCGAGGCCATGCTCGGGCGCGACGACATCCAACTGATCCACATCGCCACGCCCCCCAACACGCACGCCGACCTGGCCATGCGCGCGCTCGAAGCCGGCAAGCACGTGCTCTGCGAGAAACCGCTGGCGATCAGCGCAGACGACGCCGAGCAGCTCGTCGCGACCGCGGGCGTGCGCGAGCGCGCCCTCGCGGCCAACCTGATCATGCGCTACAACCCGCTGTGCGAAGCGGTGAAGACCATCGTCGACGAAGGATTGCTCGGCCAACCGCTGCACGGATTCTTCGAGAACTACGCCAAGGACGAACCGCTCGGCCCCGATCACTGGTTCTGGAATCCCGCGGTCTCCGGCGGCATCTTCATCGAACACGGCGTGCACTTCTTCGATCTGTTCGAGTGGTGGCTGGGCAAGGGACAAGTCGTCGCCGCGCAGCAGTCCCACCGCGCCGACAGCCCCATCGTCGACCAGGTCCACGCCACCGTGCGCTACGGCCGCGAGGTCCTCGTCAACTTCTACCACGGCTTCACGCAGCCGACCCGCCTCGACCGTCAGCAGATGCGCATCCTCTTCGAACACGGCTCGGTCACGCTGACCGAGTGGGTGCCCACGCACATCGCCATCGAGGTCTTCACCGAGCAGGCCGCCGCCGAACGCATCGCAGCGCTGCTACCCGATCCACACACCCACCCCATCGCCCACTACACCGATGGCGACCGCGTCGGCATCAGCCGACACAAGCCCTACTCCGTCGACGGCTTCTGGCACATCGCCTCCCACGCCGGCATGGACAAGCCCGCGCTCTACGGCCACGTCCTCCGCGCCCTCATGCAGGACCAGCTCCAGGCCATCGCCGACATCAACCACTCAAGACGCATCACCGAGGCCAACGGCCTGCGCTCGGTGCAGACCGCCGCTCGCGCAACCGAACTGGCCGCCGCTTCCGATTAGATCCAACCATGATCCGACGCCTGCAAAACAAGCCGCTCATTCGCCCCGAAGACCTGCAACCCACCGACGATCGGCTCCGTGTCGTCAGCGCGTTCAATCCCGGCGTGATCGACACACCCAACGGCGTCGTCATCCTGGTGCGCGTGGCCGAGGCCGTGGCCGAGCAGCGCGACGGCTTCACCGCCCTGCCGCGGTGGGAAGGCGGGAGCATCGCGATCGACTGGCCCGCCAACGATCAGCTCCGCCCCGTTGATCCGCGCGTCGTCGAGATGCGCGACGGACGCACGCGACTGACCTTCACCAGTCACCTGCGCATCGTCACCAGCCCCGACGGCTTAAAGATCGATCCCCAGGCCCTCGCCGCGGCGCCCCGCATCGACCCCGTCCTGCGTTACGAGCTGTTCGGCGTAGAAGACCCGCGTATCACCCGAATCGACGACCGGTACTGGATCACCTACGTCGCCGTCTCACCCCACGGCGCGTGCACCGCGCTGGCTTCAACAGAAGACTTCACGCGATTCGAGCGCCACGGCATCGTCTTCCCCAGCGAGAACAAGGACGTCACGCTCTTCCCGCGCAAGATCGGCGGCCGATACGTCGCGCTGCATCGCCCAAATCCCCGCACACACTTCAGCCCGCCCGAGATGTGGCTGGCCACCAGCGACAACCTGACCGACTGGGGCACCCACACACCCATCGACGTGCGCGTGGGCGACTGGTCGGCGGGGCGCATCGGCGGCGGGTGTCCACCGATCGAGACCGACCGCGGCTGGCTGGTGATCTATCACGGCAACGACAAGACCGCCTCGGCTGACGAAGCGTACGTCGGTCGCTACTTCGGTGCGGCGCTGCTGTTGGATCGCGACGATCCCGGCCGCGTCATCGCCCACAGCGACGGCCCGATCATGGCGCCCGAGACCGAGTACGAACGCGTCGGCTTTGTGCCCAACGTGGTCTTCCCCACCGGCGCTGTCGCGAATGACGACAAGCTGCTGGTCTACTACGGCGCAGCGGACACGTCGACCGCGGTGGTCGAGTGGTCGATGACGGAACTATTGGATCGGCTCAGGTCTTAGGGCTGCGAACCGGACCTTGATGGCGAGAGATGTCGCCCCGCGCCATGTACAACACGTCCTCGGCGATGTTGCAGGCGTGGTCGCCGATGCGTTCGAGCTGACGCGAGATGTTCATGTAGTGAATGAGTTGCTCGATGAGGTGCGGGTTTTCCCGGATCGCCGCCGTGATGCTGCCGTACATGTCCTGGTGGATCGCGTCGACCTCATCGTCCATATCTCGCACGCTCTGGGCGGTCTCCGGATCAACGTTGACCAGCGCGTCCAACGCCAGCTTCATCATGTCGGACACCTTCACCGACATCGTCCGCATGTCGAATGGGATTTCGGCCAACCCGCCGGACTGCGACAGATAGATCGCCTGCTGACAGATGTTCGACGCCAGGTCGGCGATGCGTTCCAGGTCGTTGTTGATCTTCAACACCGCCACAACGTATCGCAGGTCGAACGCCACCGGCTGGTGCAGCGCCAGCGTGTGCAGGCACTCTTCCTCCACCTCGATCTCCATCAGATCGATCTGCTTGTCGTTTTCGATCACGCGACGCGCCAACGCTTCGTCGTAGTTCTGCACCGCCATGATCGCCTCGACCAAAGCCTCCTCTACCCGCGCGCCCTGCGAGAGGATCAGCTTCTTGAGCCGGTCGAACTGTCTTTCAAGGTGAATCGACATAGATAATCCTCCCTTTCTTTACAGGGCCTGTTTCAGTCTACCCCCGCAAGAAGCGGCAATCAGCTTAACCGAAACGACCGGTGATGTAATCTTCGGTTTCTTTCAGGTGGGGATTGGTAAACACGTCGATCGTCGGACCGTACTCGATAAGACGGCCGAGATACATGAACGCGGTGAAGTCGCTGGCACGCGACGCCTGCTGCATGTTGTGGGTCACGATCAGGATCGAGTAATCGCCCTTGAGCTCCTGGATCAGGTCTTCCACCTTGCCGGTGGCGATCGGGTCCAGCGCGCTGCAGGGCTCGTCCATCAGCAGGACCTCGGGCTCCGCGGCGATGGCGCGCGCGATGCAGAGACGCTGCTGCTGACCGCCGGACATGCCCAGCGCGTTGTCGTGCAGCCGATCGCTGACCTCGTCCCACAGCGCCGCGCCCTTCAGCGAGTTCTCACACACGTCATCCAGCACGCTCTTGCTGCGCTCGCCGTCGATACGGAGCGGGTACACCACGTTCTCGTAGATGCTCATGGGGAACGGGTTGGGCTTCTGGAACACCATGCCCATGCGCTTGCGGAGTTCGATCACGTCCACGCCGGGGTCGTAGATCGAGTCGCCGTTGAGCAGCATGTCGCCCTTGATGCGCACGATGTCGATCAGGTCGTTGATGCGGTTGACCGAACGCAGCAGCGTGCTCTTGCCGCAGCCCGACGGGCCGATCAGCGACGTGACCTTGCCGCGCGGCACCTTGAAGTTGTTGTCGTACAACGCCTGTTTCGCACCGTACCAGAGGTTGAAGTCGACCACGTCCAACACGATCTCTTCGTGCTGGATCGCGTCGTGCACCTCGCTGTGGATCTGTTCGCCGCGATTGATCGCGTCCAGCAGTTGACCGCCCGTGTTGGCCGAAGCCGCGTTGTCATCGATCTGCACCTCGACGCCCGTCGGCGGGAGCGGTGGCGTGGTATTAGGGTCGATCAATGTCGTGTCGTGTATGGATTTCATAGATCAGTTCCTTCGACTTAGAAGGCCGACGCGACGAACTTCCGACGCAGTCGTGTTCTCAACCAGATCGAGGCGATATTCAGAACGGCGACAATAAAAATCAACAGCAGCGTTGTCGTGTAAACCATCGGCTTGGCGGCCTCGGCGTCGGGGCTCTGGAAGCCGAGGTCGTAAATGTGGAAACCCAGGTGCAGGAAGCTGCGGTTCACACCGAACGGCGGAGCGGTATCGAACGGCAGCTCGGGCGCGATCTTCACCGCGCCCACCAGCATCAGCGGCGCCACCTCACCGGCGCCACGCGCCATCGCGAGAATCATACCCGTCATGATACCCGGCATCGCACGGGGCAGGACAATCCGCTTGATCGTCTGCCACTTGCCCGCCCCGCAGGCGTAAGAGCCCTCACGCATCGAGTTCGGCACGGCGCTGAGCGCCTCTTCCGTCGCCACGATCACCACCGGCAGCGTCAGCAGCGCCAGCGTCAGCGACGCCCAGATCAGCGCCCCCTTGCCGAACGTCGGGTTGTTGTCGGCATAGCTTGCCGTGAAGAAGCCGTCGAAGAACGGGGTCACGGCGATCAGCAAGAGCAACACGCCCGCCGCCGACACGCACGTCGACAGCCCCGCCGTGTACACCGTCCGCTCGAACGTCGAACGAACGTCTTGTACGCGGCCGAACACCACGTAGCAGCCGACATAGAGCAGAACCGTGCCCAGCACGATGTACGGATTCAACCCGAACAACACGTTGAGCACGACCACCAGGCCGAACATGAGCACGCAAAGCAACACATTGATCGCGGGCGCCACACCGCTGCCGCGCGTCTTCGTGCCGCCACGGTTGAGCAGCGCCGCCACGCCACCGATCAGGATCAGCAGCCCGAACACCACCAGCATGACGAACCACGTCTTCGAGGGCAGCACGACGGTGGGGCCGCGGTCGATGTAGCCGCCGACGATTCGGCAGAACAGCGCGTAGCCGAACATGCCGAACACGATGCTCGGCACACCGGCCAGGTTGTTGATCGAGATGCGGATGATCGAGACGATCGGGCCCGCTTGGGCGTACTCTCGCAGATACAGCGCCGCCATCACACCGAAAGGCACCACGGCGATGGCCATGATGATCGTCATGAGCACGGTGCCGATGATCTGCTGCTTGACGCCGCCCTCCTGGTTGGCCTCGCGCGGGTCGGCCGTAAGGAACTCGCCCCAGCGAGAAAGGTAGACGCCGGCCTTGTCGCCGAAGCTCAGCCGGTTGGCCGGATAGGCCCGGACGATCTCCGCGACATTGACCGTGGCGAACTGGCTGTCGCCGGTCACGAAGCGGATCGCGTAGCGCTCGCTGGATTCGTTCAGTTCTTCGATGCGGTGGTTGATCTCGCGCGTCTGCTCGTTGGTGTGGATCTTGGTCTGGATGTAATCGTCGATCGCGGCGTTGAGTGGCTCATCGACCGGACCGATGCGCCGGGCGTACCGGGCGTATTCACGATCCAATCGCTGACGCACCGTCGCGATGGCGGCCTCGGCCTTCTCGGCGGTCTGCTCGGCGCGGCCAACCATGGCTTCATCGCTATTCCGCGCCGCCCGTGTCATCGGTGCGTCCCGGCCGTATCGCTCCGCGACGCGTTCGACCAGCGCCGCACGATCCGCGTTCTCCAGTTCGATCGCGTTCAGCACGTTCTGCTGCACCAGCATCGACTCGGCCCGCTCCACCAGCGGCACCTGTCGCAGGCGCGCCTCGCGAAACTCCAGGAACTCACCGGACGCCTCTTCGCCCTCGGCTTCGAGGCGATCCTGCTTCTCACGATCTAACAGCTTCTTACCGTAGACCAATTCAACATCACGCAGCGCCTTACGCGAGTGCTCCTGGTGCTCGTTGATCTCGCCGAGATCGTGACGCTTGAGTCGGCTTCGCTCACGCAGTTGATCCAAGACCCGGCCGTGGACCTGCCGGAACCGTTCGTAAGCAACTTGCGAGCCCTCATACACCTCGACGATCCGCACGACGTTGTCACCCGGTCGCAGGTCGGTCAGCGACACGATCTTGCGGCTGTCCAGCTCGGCGCCGAATGAGACCCCTTCTTGCGCATCGAACCCGGCAACAAACTCTTTGATCGCAGCGCCGCGCAAATCATCCAATTCCTTCGTCGCGCCCTCCAACAACCGCTTGATCTGTTCGCGCTGCTCGGCGGGAGCGGTGAACTGACCGATGTAGAGAAGCTGATTCAGATCGGCCAGCAACTCCTCCTCTTCGGAGACGGGCCGCTCGTGTTTTCTTTCAAAAGCCAGAGGGATGCCGTAGAACCGGCCCCACTCCTGCCGCTCGACCACCATGGCCCACTCGGGCTTCTCGGTTTCGACCACCGCGAACTCGGGCACCCAGGTGAAGCGCGTGTTGTTCAATCGGAAGTTGCCGGTGCGGTAGAGCGTGCGCGTGTCGTAGCCGTAGCGCTGACCGGCCGGCGAGCTCTCGATAAGCAAGGGCTCGGCCTTGTCACGCAGCGCCGTCGGCAGCGTATCGACCATGTCCTCGACCAGCTCGTAGCTCTCGTGCCGCGTGGGCTCGCCCATGATCACCTGGCCGTCGACCGTGGTGACCTTCACGATCGGCTGAGGCACGAACGTACCGGCACCCTGCATCAGGATCAGCCACAGCAGCCCCAGGATCATCACCACGCTGATCGCCAGACACCCCCCGGTCAGCCACACCATGGGCTCGCCGTGCGCCACCAACGCCGTACGCGTGCCGCCCCCGCGACGCCTGGGCCGCGAACCGGAATCGCCGGGTTGATCGAGCCGCACCTGACTCATAAGGAGACCGCCCTCTTACGGAATCGCATGCGGACCAGCTCCGCCACGGTGTTCAGGAAGAACGTCATGACAAACAGCACGAAGCCGCAGAGGAACAGCACGCGGTAGTGCGTCGTGCCCGGCACGGCCTCGGGCAGTTCCACGGCGATGTTACTCGCCAGTGTGCGACTGCCGCTGAGCATGTTCAGGTCCAACAATGGCGTGTTGCCGAACGCCATCAACACGATCATCGTCTCGCCGACGGCGCGGCCCAGGCCGATCATCATCGCCGAAAACAGACCGCTCATCGCCGTGGGCACCACGATGCGCACCGCCGTCTGCCACGGCGTGGCGCCGCTTCCCAGCGAGCCGCTGCGCAGGTGCTCAGGCACCGATGACAGCGCGTCCTCGGAGATGGTGTAGATGATCGGGATGACCGCGAAGCCCAACACCCAACCGATCAGCAGCGCGTTACGCTGATCAAACTGACCCAGGATCGCCAGGTCAAAACCGCCCGCCGTCCACGGCGCACGCGAGTCGACGCCCATCTGCGAGAGAACAAAACCGACCCCCAACGCCAGGCTCAACGCAACGACCGCCCCCACGACAAACTTGCCCAGGTCCAGCATCGCCGCCTTGCGACGTGTCAGATGCGGCGTCACCGTGCGCATCCGCGGGTTGACGATCGTCGTCATCACCAGCCCCACCACCAACACCGCCACCGGCATCAGCAGGAACAACCACCCACCGACCGGGCTGCCGTACGGCTTGGTGCTGCTCAACGAGCCGTTCAACCACAGCTTGATGTTGCCGGCAAACAGCAACCGCTCGATCGTCGGCCCAGCCAATAGTGCCGCGACCACACCCACTGGCAGCAACGCCAGGTGAACCATGAATCGGTACGGCCTCGCGATCACGGTGAACCGGAACGGCAGCAATTGCCACAGGTACGCGCCGAGCATGAACGTCAGCGGCACGACCAACATCATCGACAGCACCGCCGGCAGGATGCCCTCCAGCACCGGTGCGAACACCAGCGCCGCCAGGAAGCCCAGCACCACCGACGGCAACGACGCCATCAGTTCGATCGTGGGCTTGATGCGCGCCTTCCAGCGCGGCGGCAGGAACTCGCTGGTGAAGATCGCCGCCATCAGCGCCAGCGGCGCCCCGAACAGCATCCCGTAAAACGTCGCCTTGATCGTGCCAAACACCAGCGGCACGAGGCTGTACTTCGGCTCGTAGTCGTCGCTGCCGCCGGTGCTCTGCCACATGTACAGCTTGACCGCGTAGTTCTCGTACCAGACCGGACGGAACAGCGTCTCCATCGTGGCTTCGGGGTGCATCTTGTCGAACGACCACTGGAACAGCTGACTGTTGTCTGTCGCGTAGATCGCGTCTTCCTTGGGGCTGATGGCCACCGCGCCGACGCTGCTGCGCTGCTCGGTGTCCAGCGCGATCAGCTCCAGCTCACTGGTCACGTAGTAGCTGCGCACGATTCCCGCCTGGTCACCGGAAACGATCAGACGCGTGCGAGTGGAACTGTCGAGTGAGGTGATCGGCGAACCGCTCGGCGGCGCCAGCGGCTTGGCCCGTAAGAACACCACGCCGTCCCGGTTGTCGGGGTACTGATCCTGTACATCGTAGTCAGCGGGGCGAATGGTGAAGTAGCCGTTCAGTCGGCCCTCGCTGGTGCCCACCAACAGCGTCGCCTGGCCCAACAACCATTGCACGCTCGTCACCACCTCGCCGCCCAGCGGTGCGACGTCCAGTTCCTCAGCGACGTACGCGTTTGGCGGATCGGAGGTGGCCAGTCGCGTTGTCAGGCCGTCCGGCCAGATCGCGAAGACCTGATCCCTGATACCCGAAAGCTTGACGTGCGAGGCGTGCTGCCCGCCGCGGAGCGTGTAGGGCAGGTTGTTGACAACCGTGAACGCGCCGCCGCTCAGCCGGCCCGTGGCCATCTTCAACTGCGGCTGCGTGTCACCACGCCCGCCCGCTGCGATCATCGTCACCTTGCTGCCATCGATCACGTGATCCATCGCAACGACAGGCCCGTCCAGCAGCGCCCGACGCTCTCCCCGCTCGCTGACAACCACCGCCTGGTGGCGGAACTGGCCGGTCGGCGTGCGTTGCACCACCCCGTCTTCATACGGCGCAGCCACGCCCTCTTCCAGGTCGTGCAACGCCTCGGGCACCGTCTCGTCATCGAGGTACGTCGTGATGATATCAACGTTAAAGAACTGCACCTCGCCGTTGGCGTACCCGCTGGCGATCACCGTGCGGTGCTCCGTCTTCGCGCCGCGATTCCTTGACTCGCCGGCCAAGGGGAAGCTCATCGCCGTGGGCATCTCACCGCCCGACAACACGCGGTCCTCGATCACCGCGCCATCGCCAAGGCGATAGACCTGTAGCGTGCCGTCATCGCAAACCACCCAAGACAGCGTGCGGTACTCGTCGGCGCGCATGTGGATTGGCTGGCGCTGGTCCAGCGGAAGCGCGTGCCCTTCGATGCGCGTGGCGACCGCGGGCTTAAACAGCGGGAACACCTCCCAGAACAGCATCACAGCCAACAGCGACATGGCGATGATCGTGCCGACACCACCGATCGTGATGATCGCGCGCGACGCACTGTCGGCGGCCTTCACGCGCCACGGCGTCTGCAGCTTGCGCCGCCGCTTGGAAAATGACTCATGGCTATCCTGCATCGATCCCGTCTGCGTCGACAGTACTCTCCGGGTACCCCTGATTCATCCGGTCACCAAGCCGGCACGGGCCGGGCTGGTTGAAAAACGCGTGGCCGCTTTCGGGCAACCACGCGCGAGATTGTAACGAATTCATATTAACGGCGTGTTGCCGTTATTTTTACTCCTCGATCTCGATCCCAAACTTGCCGAGCTCCTCGGCGGCGATCGTGGCCGTGACGGGGATGTAGCCGTCCTTGATCACGTCGCTCTGGCCCGACTTGCTGAAGATGTACTTCAGGAACTCGGCCCGCAGGGGATCGAGCGAACTGCCGGGCTTGTAATTGACGTACAGGTAAAGGAAGCGAGCCAAGGGGTACTCGGCCGCGTTATCCGCCGTCGGAGCAAAGTAGGGGCTGTCGGCAGACTTCGCCAGGGGCAAGACCCGCACGTCGGCGGTCTTGTAGCCGATCCCCGAGTAACCGATCGCGTACTTATCGGTCGCGATGCCCTGCACCACAGCCGAAGAACCGGGCTGCTCCTTGACCGAATCCTTGTAATCGCCCCCCAGCAGCGCCACCTTCTTGTAGTAGCCATACGTGCCGGATGCCGAGTTGCGCCCGTACAGCGAGATCGGCTTGTCGACCCAATCACCGGTCAGACCCAGGTCGCCCCAGGTGACGATATCCTCACCGCCGGACTTGCGGGTCTTGGAGAAGATGCAGTCGAGCTGCTGAAGCGTCAGGCCCCGCTCGGCGATGGGGTTGTCCTTGTGGACGAACACCGCGAGCATATCGATCGAGGTCCGCACATTCGTCGCCTTGTAGCCGAACGCGTCCTCGAAATCGTCCTGCTCGCTGCTCTTCATCGCCCGGCTCATCGGGCCGAACGTCGCCGTACCCGCGATCAGGGCCTTGGGCGCGGTGCTCGAGCCCTTGCCTTCGATCTCGACCATCACGTTCGGATACATCTTGCGGAAACCCTCAGCCCACAGGGTCATCAGGTTATTCATCGTGTCCGAACCGACACTCTTGATGTTACCGCTCACACCCGAGGTCGGGACGTAATCGGGCAGATCTTTATCCAGCGTCACCGCGGCATACGAGACGGTCGCAACCACCGCGAGAGCCGCAATCCCCTGAGCAAACCAGCGCTTCTTCGACATGTCCATTCCTTTCATGGCTCAATTGACGGCCCGCAAGAGCCGCTCGTTTCATCGATTCTTCGCACAGACTCTAGGGGCTGCCTGTTAATGGCAGGTCATAGAAATGTAAGATTTGTGTTAATCAAAACCTAACATTTTGATTCTGGCGTATCGCAATTCAAAACAACGATTTACGAAATCCGGATCGATTCAACACCTTAAGATTCCGCATCACGGAACCGATATCCGACCCCACGCACGGCCTCAACGAGCTGACCGGCCGATCCGAGCTTCTGACGCAGCCAGAAGATGTGCACGTCCACCGAGCGGTCGGTCACCGCACAGTTGTTGCCGTGCACCGCGGCGATGATCTGGGCCCGGGTAAACACCCGACCCGGCTTGCCCGCCAACAGCACCAGCATGCGGAACTCCGTGCCGCTGAGCTTGATCGGCTTGCTGTCGATCGACACCTCGAATCGCTCGGGGCGGATCACCAGGTCGCCGTGGCGGATGATCGGTTCATCGCCGGCCGGCTGACCGTTTCCATCGCTCTTCGAACGCGAACGCATCACCGCCTTCACGCGGGCCAGCAACACGCGCGGGCTGTACGGCTTGGTGATGTAATCGTCCGCACCCAACTCCAGACCCGCAACGATGTCCGTATCCTCACCGCGAGCCGTCAACATGACGATCGGTATTGCAGAAGTCTCGGTTCGGCTGCGAATGCTCTGGCAGACCTGCAGGCCGTCCATGCCCGGCAGCATCAGGTCCAACACGATCACATCCGGCGTCTGCTCTTCAAGAATCGCCAGCGCCCGACTGCCCGTCTCCGCACAGTACACTTCAAAACCATTACGGGCCAAGTTGTACCGGAGCAGTTCGCGCTGGTCCGGCTCGTCCTCGACGACCAGCGCGCGGTAACGGCCTTCAAGTGTTTCTTGGCTAGGCTGTGTCATGAACTGCTGTCTCACTCCAACTACTCCCGCCGTTAGGAGATTCATTGATACCCATACCCAATTAGCACGCGATTAACCCTCAGTGAGAATTGCGCTAACCCATGCCACCAATAGCTTTAAATGTTGTATAATGATTAAAATCGATGTTCTGGCCGCCCATTCGTCGTGAACAAAGCCATGTCTAAGAAAGACCCTTCCTGGAAACTTTTCATCGCCCAGACCCTGCTCGACCGCCTGCAGACGATGCGCGATTTGGCGCCCGACGTTCGCCTGTCTGAAGACATCGAGGCGATCCACCAGATGCGGGTCGCAAGCCGCAAGCTCCGGGCGGCATTGGAAGTCAGCGGCGGCATCGCAGGTAAGAAACAGATCAGCCGGTGGTCCAAGGCCATCGGGCGGGTCACGCGGTCTCTGGGCCGTTCGCGCGACCTGGACGTGCAGATCGACTTCGTGGCAGGCTATCTCGAACACCTCGAAGACAAACGCGATCGGATCGGCATCGAGCGACTGCTGCTCCGCCTGCAACAGGCTCGCCAGCGATATCAGCCCAAGGTGATCGACGCCGTCGAACGATTCGAAAAGTCCGACGCCGTCGAGTCGATGTCCAATCAGCTCCACGAGATCATCCTCAAAGCCAACCGCGACGGTGGACGAACCAGTTCAGGCCAGCCCTTCACGCAAGCCAGGCGACACATCCTCAAACGCCTCGAAGAGTTGCACGCCTATCGCACCTTCGTCGATCGGCCCACCATGAACACACAGCTCCACGAGATGCGCATCAGCGCCAAACACCTGCGATACACGCTCGAACTGTTCGCACCGACCTACGCCGACGACACGCTGGCGCCGACCGTGCGCGCCGCGCGCAAGCTTCAGAACGCGCTGGGTAAGCTGCACGACTGCGACATGTGGATCGACATGCTGCCCCGGTTCTACGACGCCGAGAGCGTGCGGCACGAGAAGTTCCACGGCCACCGACGCGGCCTCAAACGCATCGAAACCGCCATCGAAAACCTCACCGAACACCAACGCACCCAGCGCCAACAGGTCTACGAACGCTTCGCCAGCTACTGGCACAAGATCGAGGCCAAGGGCGTGTGGGTCGAACTCCGCGACCTGTTGGACAACCCGCCCGCCCCACTTACCCCGACCACTGCCGATCAGCCTCCAATCGAAGACGACACCCCCGAACACCCCAGCCCACCGCCGCACGAGCCGATCGTTGAGGTCAAAACCGGCCTCCGACCGACCCATCCGATGGATAATTAACACACACAAACCCGGTGGATACACTAATATACAGCACTCAAAGCCCCGATAGACGCCCACAGAGCGCTCTGTCGATGGCGATGTTTATCGAACTCCTACCCAGGGGCCAGGACCCCCAATAAACGATGAGTGTCATCAACCAAAACGCGCAGACCGACAAGACGCGGGCACGCTTCGCCGACATCTCCGATGTCTCGCCCGACCACTTCCTCAGCCGCGAGTCGACCTGGCTGGAGTTCAACCGCCGCGTGCTGCACGAGGCGCTGGACGATCGCACACCGCTGCTGGAGCGCGTCAAGTTCCTGGCCATCTTCACCTCGAACCTCGACGAGTACGTGATGAAACGCGTCGGCGGCATGAAGCGCCAGATGGCCGCCGGTGTCGTCAAACGCACGTCCGACGGGCGCACGCCCGCCGAGCAACTCGCCCTGATCCGCTCCCTCATCCTCCCGATGCTCGAGGCCCAGGGCCGCGTGTTCAACCAGGAGATCCACCCCGCTCTGGCACAGCACGGCATCCACCTGCTCGACTACGACCAGCTCAGCGACGAAGACCGCCGCCTCGCCGACGACTACTTCAACAAAAACGTCTTCCCCGTCCTCACCCCCCTCGCCGTCGACCCCGGCCACCCCTTCCCCTTCATCAGCAACCTCTCCACCTCGCTCGGCGTCACCCTCCACTACCCCAACAGCGCCGACAAGGTCTTTGCCCGCATCAAGGTGCCCGAGGTCCTGCCGCAGTGGGTCCGCGTCGGTGACGATGGCAACTCCAATGAGTTCCGCTTCGTCGCGCTGACCGACCTGATCCGACACAACCTCGACGACCTGTTCCCCGAGATGACCGTGTTGGACGTGATGCCGTTCCGCCTGACGCGCAACGCCGACGTTGAGCGTGACGAAGAAGACGCCGAGGACCTGCTGGAAATGATCGAGCAGGAGCTGCGCCAGCGACGCTTCGAGAAGGCCGTCCGCCTCGAACACGGGCCCAACCCCGATCCGTGGATGCGCGCGTTCCTCATGGAAGAGCTCGGCCTGACCGAGGCCGACGTCTACGAGATCCCCGGCCCGCTCGACTACACCGACCTGTTCCAGATCGCCTCGCTCAAACTCCCCGAGATCAGCATCGAGCCGTGGAACCCGATCATCCCCCCCGCCCTGGCCGACGAAGAGACCGACATCTTCTCCATCATCCGCAAGGGCGACGTGCTGCTGCACCACCCCTACGAGAGCTTCAGCGCCAGCGTGCAGCGCCTCATCCAGGACGCCGCCGCCGACCCGAAGGTGCTGGCGATCAAGATGACGCTCTACCGCACCGGTGACGACAGCCCCTTCATCCACACCCTCATCCGCGCCGCCGAGAGCGGCAAGCAGGTCGTCTGCCTCGTCGAACTCAAGGCTCGCTTCGACGAGGAACGCAACGTCCAGCTCGCGCAGAAACTCGAGAAGGCCGGCGTCCACGTCGTCTACGGCCTGGTCGGATTCAAGACACACACCAAGACCGCCATGGTCGTCCGACAGGACTCCGACGGCCTGCGCACCTATTGCCACATCGGCACCGGCAACTACCACGCCGGCACCGCCAAGCTCTACACCGACTACGGCCTGCTGACCTGCGACGAACAGCTCAGCGACGACGTCGCACAGATCTTCAACTACCTCACCGGCCGATCGATGAAGTCGCAGTACCACAAGATGCTCGTCGCGCCGGTCAACATGCGCGACCGCTACCTCGAGATGATCGACCAGGAGATCGCCAACCACCGCGCAGGCAAGCCCGCGCAGATCGTCGCCAAGATGAATCAGCTCGAACACCGCGGCATCTGCCGCAAGCTCTACGAGGCGTCGCAGGCGGGCGTGCCCGTCGACCTGATCGTGCGCGGCTTCTGCTGCCTACGGCCCGGCGTGCCCGGCCTCAGCGACAACATCCGCGTCGTCTCCGTCATCGGCCGCTTCCTCGAACACTCGCGCATCTTCTACTTCCGCAACGCCGCCGAAGACCCCATCGACGGGCTGTTCTACATCGGCTCGGCCGACTGGATGTACCGCAACCTCATGGCCCGCGTCGAAGCCACCACACCCGTCGAACACCGTGCCGGCAGGGAAGACCTGTGGCAGCTCATGCAGATCATGCTCGCCGACCGCCGACAGGCCTGGGACATGCAGCCCGACGGCCGCTACATCCAGCGCCAACCCCAGCCGAACTCCAACGCACCCGAGGATTTAGGCACCCACCGCGTGCTCATGGACGCCATGCGACAGCGCGCCATGACCCCCGGCGACTAATCCGCCCCTAACACAATCCACATCGAGAAGTAAGACACGGATAACCCGCGGCTAACCCCCGCCGGGCATAATCCACCCACGCGAGCTGTGAGATCAGATGCGCCCCCGACCGCATTGACCCGAACGGGAGAACGAGCAGTTCGGGGTGAAAGATGATCGGTGTGCGGAGCGTTGCGGACACGCGACCCTCCGCTTTTTTATCAGACGTCCCGGGACAAATAATCCCAAAAACCTGTTGTGTCCGACCGCTTTATATCGATCAGTTTAAAACGCAAGCTGTATCGAAAAGGCGGTAGGAAATGAGCAAAGCCCTGCGGTGGCGGTTGTGGTGTGTGTCGGGCGCGTTGGTCGGTGTGCTGTCGATGACAGGATGTGGCTTCTCCGGCAGCGGAGCCATGACCATCAGCCCCCACTTCACCGCGGGTCGGGAATGCGAAACCCCCTCTGAGCCTATCGGGCGCGTCTTCTTCAACGCCCCGGATCAATCCACATCGGTCGCCGTGGCGGAAGAATAACCCGTTTCCACGCGTAAACGGTATCCACCCGACCAACTTTCTTCGATAATCAGGCCGACCCAGGGAACCCGGCACGGCGCGGCCGCGTCTATGTTGCCGTCATGCCAAGGAGAAGCCTCATGCTCAAAGCCATCATCACCCTGCTGTTCGTCGCCCTGATCACCTCGTCCGCCGCCGCCCAGGCCGACAAGCCCGGCCAGTCGCTGACCGTCTACAACAACAACTTCGCCGTGGTCAAAGACGTGCGCGAGCTCAACCTCGATCCGCACACGCCCGTGATTCAGTTCCACGACGTCGCCAAGCAGATCGATCCCACGTCCGTCCACTTCAAGTCGCTCACCGACCCGACCGGCACGTCCGTCATCGAGCAGAACTACGAGTACGACCTGGTCTCGGCCGACAAGATGCTCGACAAGTACATCGATCACAACCTGTCGATCCACACCGAGGACGGCTCGATCTTTACCGGCACGCTGCTCAGCTTCGATCGCAACCAGCTCGTCATCAAACAGGCCGATGGCGGTCTGAAGATGATCCAGCGCGCCGACAACGTGCGCAACATCAGCTTCGATGCCATGCCCGAGGGCCTGCTCACCCGCCCCACCCTCGTGTGGACGCTCGCCACCCAGCGCCCCGGCAAGCACCTGGCGCAGGTCACCTACCAGACCGCCGGCATCTCGTGGCAGGCCGACTACAACGTCGTCATCAACGCCGACGACACCAGGATCGACCTCGGCGGATGGGTCACGCTCAACAACCGCTCGGGCGCGACCTACAACAACGCCCAGGTGAAACTCATCGCCGGCGACGTGCGAAAGATCCAACCCACCCCGCATCCCACCAAGCGCGACATGGTGATGGAAGCCGCGACAGCCGACGCCGGCGGTGGCGGCTTCGAACAGAAATCGTTCTTCGAGTACCACCTCTACACGCTCGGCCGCCCCACCACCGTCAAGGACAACCAGATCAAGCAGATCGAACTGCTCACCGCCGCCGAGGTCCCCGTCATCAAGCGCTACGTCTTCGAGCCCGGCGGCCGCTACTGGCACCGCCGCTACGGCGACCAGAACCTCTACAAGGTCAACGTCTACGTCGAACTGAAAAACGACGAGGCCTCCAACATGGGCATGCCCCTGCCCAAGGGCAAGGTCCGCGTCTACAAACGCGACGCGACCGACACCGGCGGTGACGGCGGCCTCGAGTTCATCGGCGAGGATCAGATCGATCACACCCCCACCGACGAGCAGATCCGGCTCTACCTCGGCGACGCGTTCGACCTGGTCGGCGAAAAGACCGTCAAGAGCCAGCAACAGGGCCGACGCTGGCGCGAGCAGGTCATCGAGATCAAGCTCCGCAACCACAAGGAAGACAACGCCGTCATCCGTGTCCGCGAGCACATGGGCTACGGCAACTGGACCATCTCCGAGCAGACCCACAAGTTCAACAAGGTCGACGCCAAGACCGTCGAGTTCGACATCCCCGTCCCCGCCGGCGGCGAGACCGTCTTGACCTACAAGGTCAGCTACACCTGGTAAACAAATCAGCGAGCGTCGGCGGTCTGCTCCGCCAGTCGCTTGATATAGGCCCGGTACTTCGGCTCGATCCGGTGGATCGGGCCGAATGTCTTGACGAACATCGCGTGGCGCTGGGCGTCGCTGCGCAGGCCGACCGGCTCAGCCAGCATCCACTCCACGTAACGCTGCAGGTCCGCGCGTCGATACTCAAAGAGGAACCGGTACAACGCCCACGACTGGTTGTACATCAATCGAATGTGTTGCTCGTCGCCGGTGGGCGGCTTGTCGTATCGCACCAGCCGATCCAACGGGATCAACAACCCTTGGCTCGCGAACTCGGTCAGCTCGCGTCGTCGATTGACGTTGTCCCGCATCGGCCCGAACGCCTCGGTGTGATCGCGCGGCTCGAAGTTGGTCGCAATCCCCTCAGAGAACCAGAACGGGTAGTGCACGCGTGGGCTCTGCTGCACGCTGTTAAACGACAGCTGATGCACCGCCTCGTGCGTCGTCTTCGTCGCGTTGCCCACCCGACTGATCGACTCGTACCGCTCCCGGTACACCGCCAGCTGATCGTTCACGTGTTCGTACTGCGCTCGCAGCTCGATCACCTCGCCCGTCTTCCGCCTTGCCGACGCGGCGTTGATCGCTTCCAGCAGCCGCGTCGATTCCACCTTGTACGCCTCTATCGTCTCGCGCAGCTCAACGAAGGCCGGGCTCGATCGCTCATCGTAAAACACGATGCGGTTCGTCGACGTGGAGTAATACCCCGCCGCCCACGTGGGCGCGTGTCGGTCGACACGCCGCGCGTAAGCCGTGTAGCTGACGTGGTCGGCGAACAACACACACACCATGCGCTGCCGCACCGGCACGGGCCGAAGTCCCGCCCGGCGATACGTCGAGTAGTACACGTCGTGCGCCTTCTCCAGCAGCTCCGCACGCTTGCGCGCCCACGCGGTGTCGGAGTTGTACACCACCAGGTAGTGATCAGACACGTGCAGCTTAAAACCGGGAAACTGCGCGATCAGTTCACGCTGCCGCGCCTCGTCTTCCGGCAGGCGACTGGTGTCGCTGATCTTCACGATCCGATCGTAAGCGGCGGTGTGATCGGGCTTGAGCTCGAGCACGCGCCGATACATCTGCGCCGCGGGGTGTCGCAACCCGCGGTTGTCAGCCCACAAACCGAGCTGGTAGTGGCCCGACATGTCATCTGCCGCCAGCGCGTCGCGACGACGCATGAACTCGATGATGCTGTCCGACGCATCAACCCGCTCGCCCGTGCACAGAATCACCCCGAGCAACATCCAGAAAATCGCGTTTTTCAAAGCGTTATCCATGACAAAGCGGTAGCGGTTCGACAGGCCCCGCCATTCATCGGATAATTCCCCCTCGACCATTGACCGGCCGATCGCCCAACACCAAACCCCACCCCGTTTGGGCGAACACTGCAACCGGAGACGATTATGCCTGCTGTGAAGATCATGCGTTTTGTAACGTCTGCGTTCGTATTCGCCGCGATCGTGTTCTCCGCCGTCGGATGCGAAGAGCACGTCGTCAGCGAGACCGTCGCCCCCTCGACCGGTATGCGATTCTCTCCCCGCTACTCCACCACCCCCACCCACAACAGCGGCCGCACCACCGCTCAGCCCGACCTGCTGCAGCAGACCACCAACCAGATCGACCGCACCATCAACGACGTCGGCGACCTGCTGTTCGGTTGGACCGATGACCTGCTCGGCCAAGACACGCCCCAAGCCCAGCCCGCACCGACCGGCCCCCAGGCGCGATCGTTCGCACCGATCTGGGTCCGTCAGGGCGCCGCCACGCAGTAATCAATCAACCCCGAAATCACATCGCCTCGAAGAAACGCGCACTCGTGCCGTGGGGCGCGATCTTTGCACGCACCGCCTTACCGCACTTGGGGCACCGCCCCGCGTACGCCAGCCCGTCCCGCGTCTTGTAGATGCGGCTGTAGACGTGGCAGCAGCGCCAGTGCACCGCCAGCCACCCCTTCTCCGCCTTCGACGCGTCGACCGTGGTATCGACCGTGTCCGATCGCCCGCCCGACGGATCGGCCAGACCCTCGATATCCAAGATGTAGTCCCGCTGAGAGGTCATCACATACCTCATCGGACAACACAAACACCAAAGTTGAACACCGATCTCTCGCGCCGTTGCGTTAGAATGGAGCCATGGGTGAGTTTGAAGGAAAACGCGTGGTCGTGATGGGCCTGGGACGGTTCGGCGGAGGCGTCGGCGTCACCCGATACCTGTCACGAAACGGCGCCAACGTGCTCGTGACCGATCGGATGAGCCTCGAAGACCTCGCCAACCCGGTCGCCCAGCTCGAGGGCCTGCCCGTTGAGTTTCGCCTCGGAGAACACGTCGAGAAGGACTTCAAGACCGCCGACATGATCGTGGTCAATCCCGCCGTCGATCCAACACGCAACCTCTTCCTGGAATCCGCCCGCCAGCACGGCGCCGCGATCACCAGCGAGCTGCGCCTGCTCGTCGAACGCCTGCCCAACCGCGGCCGCACCATCGGCGTCACCGGCACCGCCGGCAAGAGCACCACCGTCGCCATGATCGGTCACATGCTCCGCGGCATCACCCCCGCGCCCCAGCGCGTGTGGATCGGGGGCAACATCGGAGGCTCCCTCCTGGACGACCTGGACCGCATCGGACGCGACGACTGGGTCGTGCTCGAGCTGTCCAGCTTCATGCTCGAGATGATCGGCGACTGGTCGCCGCACGTGGCCGTGGTCACCAACGTCTCACCCAACCACCTCGACCGCCACCACACCATGGACGCCTACGTCCGCGCCAAGCAGCTGCTGCTGCGACACCAGAAGCGCGACGACCGCGCCGTGCTCGGCCCCGGCCTCGACCCTTGGCGACACAGCACCCCCGCCACCACCGTCATCGAAGACGAGCCGCTCGACATCGACCTGCGCATCCCGGGCCAACA
>JANQJT010000052.1 GCA_028281485.1 Phycisphaeraceae bacterium | reverse complement strand
GGTGCCGCCGGTCGTCTAAGAGGGGATTGGCGCAAGAAAAACGCCGCCCGAAGGCGGCGTGGCGTTTGAACCAAAGTGATCGCAACGGCGTGGCGTGTTAGATGCCGCCGCCGCCGATACCGCCACCGCCGGGACCGCCGCCGCCGGTGCCGGGACTGCCGCTGTTGACGCGGATGTTGACGTCACCCGACCACCATCCGGAGAATGAGCTTGCGCCCGGGACGATGGTGTAGCGGCGCAAGTCAGGAACCGTTTGGAAGATGGCTGAGCCGTCGGAGAAGGCGGTGACGCCGCCGACGGCTTCGGTTTCATGGATGTCGGTGTTTTCCGGGGCGACGATGATGCCGGTCTTGCCATGAGGGAACGAAGCGGAGGGGGTGGGGTTCTGCGTACCGCGTTCGTTAATATCAGCGGCGATCACCATCAGACCCGCTCTGGCCTTTTGTGTCTGTTTGAGAATCGACTCCCACGCGCCGCCGTCGTCTTCGGTCTTGTCTTCGTAGGTGCGATAGCGACCGGCCATGAGGTAGTAGCCGATGCGTACACGGTTGACAACCTCGCCGTTGGGGAGGTCATCGAAATTATCATAGGCAGCGGTGTCACCTTCGATGAAGAACCGGATGTTGGGCAGGTTGTTGTTGCCGACGCGGTTGGGGCAGTTGAACTTGCTGAAGTTGATGTCGTTGCGGAGCAGTTCGTCGTAGAGCAGGCCGTTCATCCAGGAGATGTGGCCTGCGCCCTCTGTGTCGGTCGGGGGATTGGCGATGCTGGGGGTGGTCGCATTGGATGAGGAGCGCGTCCGTCCGATGTCACGGTCGGCGGGCATGAAGGTGCCGCGTCGCGATTCTGCGATGAGGATGCTGGTCTGTGCGATGCCGCGCAGGTTGGCGGCACAGGTGACGCGACGGGCGGATTCGGTGGCGCGGCTGAGTGCGGGCAAGAGGATCGCCAGCAGCAGCGCGATGATGGCCACCACCACGAGCAGTTCGACGAGCGTGAAGCCGCCGATCCGCGCGCGTGGTTGTGTGCCTGTCGTGTGGGTTCGATGATTCATGGGGTATCACTCCTAGGTCTTGTTGTAGCAAGGCATTGGATTGTGTGTTGTGTCATCGGTACAGAACAATGGCCGACAACACGATTCTACATCATTGTAAGCCACATAAAGCCGCGAAGCCTATAAAATATCCCTTTGCTGCCATATTGGGCTCGAAACGGTGAAGATACATCATCATTGAGGACTTGCATCTCACCACCTTATTACTTGCCGTAAGCACTGCATTTGTTAGCACACAAATTGGGTATTTATCGAAAAACCTCGCCACAAACGATTCGAGCGTCCCGTCAGTGTGACCGGGCCGGGTTAACCATTTGAAGAGGTTCCAGAGACGAGCACATCCGTACAGGCCGCAATGATTTACGAAATCGAGGGCACCATACGAGTTAGATAAGGCTCATTTGTGGTCCTGCAAACCGTCGCATTTCAACGCCGACATGACGCCGTGGCGTCGGTTTCGTAATATGCACACATCGTTTAGAAAACCGGTAGAACCAATCAGGTGACAGACCCTCAGACCACACAACCCGACGCAGCGGCGAGTCCCGCTGAACCGACCGTCAAACGCGTGATGGTGGTGTCGGACCTGCTGCACGTGTTCAACCGCGAGGTGAACGCGGGGATCCGTTCGTTCAGCCAGACGCTAGAGCCGACCAGTCACTGGTTCATCATGATGCGCTTGCTGGGCCAGCGTCCGATCGGCGAGATGATCGCCGCCGAGCAACCGGATGGCGTGATCGCGCAGGTCTTTGAGCCCGAGTACGCGGAGCAGCTCGACGCGTCGGGTGTGCCGTGGGTGAACATCGGCGGGCGTGTGGAAGGCAACTATGCGCCGCTGGTGGAGTGTGACGACGAGTCGGTCGGCCGACTTGCGGCCAAAGAGTTTGTCCATCGCGGCCTGCAGAGCTTTGGGTACGTGGGGATGCACGCGTCGAACTCCGACGTTCGCGAACAGGGTTATCGTGCGTGCCTGAAAGACGCGGGATTTGAATGCGAGAGTTTCCTGCTGCGGGCGCGGGTGGCGTGGCACGAGAGCTCAACGGAATTGATGGGCCAGATGGAACGCATCATGGCCTGGCTGAAGGAGCTGACGCTGCCGGCCGGCATCTTCGCGATGAACGACGACTACGCGGCGATCGTGAACGAGGCCTGCTACAAGCTGAAGCTGAAGATTCCCGAGCAGATCAAGCTGATCGGTGTGGACAACGACGAGCTGTACTGTGAATCGATCCACCCGACGTTGTCGAG
Source organism: Phycisphaeraceae bacterium (assembly GCA_028281485.1). Classification (GTDB taxonomy): domain Bacteria; phylum Planctomycetota; class Phycisphaerae; order Phycisphaerales; family Zrk34; genus JANQHD01. The sequence continues at coordinate 1,092 of JANQJT010000052.1, read as the reverse complement.
CGTGCAGATCGATACCGAGCACATCGGCTACGCGGCGGCTGAGACGCTGAGTCGCATGATGGAAGGCGAGACGAGTGTGCCGCGTCACGTGTCGGCCAAGCCGATCGGCCTGGTGCCGCGCATGTCGACCGAGCTGCTGGCGACGACGGATCAGGACATCACCCGCGCGTTGAACTTCATCCGCGAGAACGCGTGCAAGCACATCACGGTCGATCACGTCGCGGCGCACGTGTCGATCTCCCGCCGGATGCTGGAGATCAAGTTCAAGCAGTCGCTGAAGCAGACGCCCGCCAACGAGATCCGCCGGGTGAAGGTGGACCGCGCGATGAACCTGTTGCGCAATACGGACCTGCCGATCTACCGGGTGGCGGAGCGTTCGGGCTTCCGCGACTCGGCGTCGCTGGCGCGGCTGTTCCGCTCGATCGTGGGCGAGACGCCGGCCGACTACCGCCAGCGCTGCCAGCGACACGGCGGGGATTGAGCGGGGACGCGGCCCGACAGGGTCAAACCAGAATGAACCATCAGCGTTACGCCATCATCGGAACCGGAGCGGTGGGCGGTTACTACGGCGCGCGGCTGGCACACGCGGGACGCGAGGTGAACTTCCTGATGCGGAGTGACGCGGCGCACGTGCGTGAGCACGGGTTGCGTGTGGAGAGCGTGGAGGGGGATTTTTCGATCGGGCCGAATGACGTGCGGGCATGCGACGACGCTGGGGCGATGCCGCGGTGTGACGTGGCGGTGGTGGCGCTGAAGACGACGTCGAACGGCGTTCTGGGTGACATCCTGCCGCGTGTGCTGACCGATGCGGGCGTGGTGGTCATGTTGCAGAACGGGCTGGACATCGAGCGGCCGGTCGCGGAGCTGCTGGGCGCCGAGCGCGTGCTGGGCGCGCTGGCGTTTGTGTGTGCCAACAAGGTCGGGCCCGGCCACATCAAGCACCTGGACTACGGGATGGTGAAGCTGGGACAGTACACGGCTGACGGATCGGCGGGTGGGGTGACCGAAGCGGTGTCGCGGGTGGGTGGAGATTTTGAGGCGGCGGGGATCAGGGTGGAGCTGAGTGAAGACCTGACGCTGGCGCGCTGGCAG
>JANQJT010000127.1 GCA_028281485.1 Phycisphaeraceae bacterium | reverse complement strand
GGCGGGGGTGTCGTTCGAGCGGGCGTAGTAGCTGCCGCCGGAGACGTCGGCGGGGTTGCCGAGGGTGAGGGTGTGTGAGGTGGTGGGTGTGTTGAATTGGATGGTGGTGGGCTCGGGTTCCAGGCCGCAGGCGGCGAGGTCGTCGGGGCTGTCGCTGACGAAGCGTTGGATGACGAGCTGGTTGTAGGCTTCGATGAGACGCGCGGCGGCGGCGCGGTCGACGCGACCGGTGTCGGGTGGGGCGAAGGCCCAGGCGGCGTCCTGTCGGTTGAGCGTGACGGTGCGGCGGGGGGATGTGAGTGTGATCGATGTGACGTTGCCGGGCGCGAGGGGTGGGAGTGTGTCGAGGCGGAAGTCGGAGGGCGCGGTGGCGTGGAGCTGTTGGTGGATCGAGTCGTCGACGAGGTAGGCGGTGTCGTTGTGTTGCAGGTAGGCGCGTCCGGCGGCGGTGGATCGGCCTAGCGCCAGGGTGGCGGCGACTGCGTCGTCGGCCTGGAGGGTGATGACGGTTTGCGGGCTTGTCAGGCCGAAGGGGTCGAGGTTGGTTTGTTCGACTGTATCGTAGCGGTTGAGCGTGGTGATGAGCTTGAGTAATTCGTCGATGGACTGCGGGTTGGCGGGAAAGGCGAAGGGGTCGGTCTGTTGCCAGCGGTCGGGATTGTCGGGATCGCGCTGGAAGGTGACGGGTGGATGGTTGGGCAGTGTGAGTGTGAGGGCTTGGATGGATTGAGATGTGAGGGAGGAAGGGAAGAGGGGTTGGCCGGTTGTGTTGGGGTTTTCGTCGGGGCTGAACAGCAGCTCGGTTTCGAACAGGATGAAGTAGCCGACGATGAGGGAGGCGATGGTGAGGACGATGGTGGTGGCGCGGGTGTTCATGGGTGGGTCCGGAGTTGTGGGTTTACTTTCGTCGGACGAGGTAGATGTTGATGCCGATGAAGAGGGTGAGTGCGGGCAGGCCGAGCGTGAGGATGAGGTTGGCGGTAGTGTGTGCGGTGGGGTCGATGTCCTGGATGTAGGGCAGTTGCTGGGTGCGAGCGCCGGAGGCGATGAGGGGGTCGAGTGAGGCGAGCCAGTAGATGCTGTTGATGAACAGCTCGGCGTTGGCGGGGTTGGTGACGATGTTGACGGTGCGCGGTCCCTGGCTGGTCTGGACGGTGGCGGGGCTGAGGATGACGGAGTCGGCGGCGAACAGCTCGTCGCCGATGAGGACGGCGCGCTGGCGGGGGGATTCGATGGCGGCGGCGACGGTGAAGGGGCCGCGCGGTTCGTCGGCGTTGCGTTTGTAGGGCGCGGCGTTGGGGGCCCAGTTCTTCTCTGCCCATGTATTGGGCTTGGTCTGCATGAGCGGGGCGAAGTTGCGATCGGGGGATTGCGTCCATGTGAGCGGGAGGGCGAGCTTGAGCGTGGCGATCTGTCCGGCGAGCGCACGGCCGATGGGGTGGTCGTCGGGCCAGTCGGTGACCCGGATGTCGGCCATGGGCTGGGCGTTGCCGGCGGGATCGACGAACTCGGTGAGGATGAGCTTGTCGGTCTCGGCGTTGATGCCGAGGGGAGCGACGGCTTGCGCGATCGGGTCGGGTTGACGGAACTGGGGGAGGATGGACTGGGGGAGGAGGATGAGTGTGGGGTGATTGGTTTCGAGTGTTTTGCGGATCGAGTCGGCGACCTGGAGCTGACCGGTCATGGAGGGGGCCATGGGGTTGAGCGGCGGCGGGGCGAGGTGGACCCAGACGATGGTCTGGCCGGGCTCGGGTGCGGGGCGTGGGTCGGGTCGGGAGACGCCGGCGGGTGTGACGCGGCCGACGGGGTTCCACTCGGAGACGGTGAAGCTCATGTTTTCGAGTCGACGAGCGACGTGGCTGAGTGAGCCGCGCGGCCCGATGGCCGGTTGCCTGGCGGCGTTGACGAAGACGATGTGGGGGGGGCGTGCGAGGGTGAGTGAGATGATGGCATTGGTGACGGCTTCTTCTCCGCGGAAGCGTTGGCTGGCGGCGTAGTCGTAGGCGTTGGCGTAGGCGTTGGACAGGGAGATGACGGTGAGGCGGTCGTCGGTGGTGATGACGGCGGCGTCACCGGTGAGCAGGGCGGCGCGGAAGCGGTCGTACTCCCTGAAGTCGATGGCCTGGAGCTGATCCAGCGCGGTGTCGAAGTGTTGCTGGGTTTGCCGGAAGGCGTCGAGCGACTCGGCGTAGAAGCGTTTGAGCGCGGGGCGGTTGTCGTCGGCTTCGGCTTCGGCTTTGAACGTGTCGAGGATGGCGGTGAAGTACTGGTCGCGGAGGCTGGTGAGGTCTTCGACGGTTTGCTGCTGTGCGGTGGCGTAGTCGGGGAAGGTGGTGTCGAGGTGTTGGTTGAGGAGGGTGTCGAGGGTTTGTGGGTTGTATTCGGTTTGCTGGCTGAGCAGGCGGTCGGAGAAGGCGGCAAGCTGTTTGCGGAGGCCGGGGTCGGTGGAGCCGAGGGTCGCGGCGGCGTCGCGGAAGCGCGGGGCCTGTGATTTGCAGAGCCGGTCGAAGGCGGTGACGGCGGCGCGTGCGGCGTCGAAGGCGGCGCGGCCCTGGTCGATGGGCTGCTGGTAGCGCTGGGTGATCTTGGCGGCGAAGGCGTCGACGGCGACGACGTCACCGGCGCGGATGTGCTGGGATCGGACGTTGCCTGCTGAGCGGAGGGTGTACTCGTCGATCAGCTCGCGGAACAGGCGGATGTTGCGCGCGGTGTCGGGGTCGAGTCGGCCCTCGGAGGCGAAGATGGTGGTGATGTGGACGGGGGATTCGAGGTTGCGCAGGACCTGTTGGGTCTGGTCGCTGAGGGAGTATTGCCGGGTGGCGGTCCAGTCGAAGCGGAGGGTGTCGCCGAAGCGGTTGACGTTGCGGACGGAGATGACGTTGATGAAGACGACGATGGTGAAGATGCCGACGAGCAGCGCGGCGATGCGCGCGGCGTGTGCGGCGCGTCGGTCCCAGGCCTGGCGGTGGGCGGATCGGGGTGTGTCGTGGTTTATCGCCATCGGCGTGACTCCATGGCGACGACGGCGAAGGCGAGGAAGAGCCCCGCGGCGCTGACGAAGAAGACGATGTCGGACAGGTCGATGACGCCCTTGGCGAAATCGTAGTAGTGCTCGTTGATGTTGAGGTAGGAGGCGATGCGGGCGAGGGTGTGGGCGGAGGGGATGGCGAGCAGCGCCCAGAGAGCGACGAGGGCGACGAGGGTGATGATGGTGGCGGTAGCGGTGAAGCTATTGCTGGCGGTGGCGAGCCGGGCGATGACGGCGACGGCGGTGACGGTGATCGGGATGAGGGGTGCGGCGACGCTGAGGGAGATGTTCGCGGCGAGCAGGGAGGTGTCGGCCGATCCGATGAGGCCGGGCATGTAGTAGGTGAAGACGGTGAAGACGAGGATGATGAAGACGGTGGTGACGAAGGCGATGATCTGGTTTTGGGTGAGTGCGGAGGCGAAGACACCGATGGCGAGGTAGAGGGCGCCGACGAGGACGAGGCCGAGGTAACCGGAGGCGATGGGGCCGTAGTCGGGGTTGGCGTAGAGTTCGAGGTAGAAGCAGAAGGCGAGGGTGGGCAGGAGCGTGCAGGCGTAGCAGGCGAGCGCGCCGAGCCACTTGCCGAGGATGAGCGCGGCGTCGCTGACGGGCGCGGTGGCGAGGGATTCGATGGTGCCGGTGTTGAGCTCTTCGCTGATGAGACGCATGCTGATGGCGGGGGCGATGAGGATGAGGACCCAGATGAGCGCCTCGAAGAGCTTGTTCATCTCGGCGACCTGGCCGGGCGAGAAGGTGCGTGCGATGAAGAAGCTGGAGGCGATGAAGACGAACAGCGCGATTACCACGTAAGCGATGGGTGAGTAGAAGAAGCTGAAGAGCTCGCGTTGCGCGATGGTGAGGGTGTTACGCATGGGTGTGATACAAGCCGGACGCTCAGGCGGATTGTTTTTGCTCCCCGTCGATGGCCTGGATGAAATACGCTTCGAGGGAGCCGATCTCGTGTCGCAGCTCGCGGACGAGCCATTGCTGGTCGGCGGCGGTCTGTGCGAGTTGCTCACGGATGTCGCCGGCTTGGGGTGTTGTGGTGATGGTGATGGTTGTCCAGCGGTCGTCGGCCGATTCGTGTTGCACGTCGGCGACGGCGGGCAGTGCGGCCAGCGTCGCCCGGACCGATTGCGGATCGGCGGCGGTTTCCATGACGATGCGCGATTGGGCGCGGGCCTGTCGTTTGAGCTGGTCGGGTGAGCCGGTGGCGACGATGCGGCCGCGGTTGATGATGGTCAGGCTGTCGCAGGTCTGCTCGGCTTCGGAGAGGATGTGAGTGGACAGGAGGATGGTTTTTTTCTGTGCGAGTGAGCGGATGAGCTGGCGGACATCGCGTATCTGCGCGGGGTCGAGGCCGGCGGTGGGTTCGTCGAGGATGATGACGGGCGGGTCGTGGAGCATGGCCTGTGCGAGGCCGACGCGTTGCTTGTTGCCCTTGGAGAGTTGGCCGATGGGTCGGTTGATGATGGCGTCGAGCCCGCAGCGGTCGGTGAGGTAGTCGATGCGCGCGCGTCGGTCGGAACGGGACATGTGGTGGAATCGTCCGAACAGGTGGAGTTGTTCTCGGACGCGCAGCTCGGGGTAGAGGGGGGTGGATTCGGGGAGGTATCCGATGGAGCGTCGGACGGCGAAGGGATCGTCGGTGACGGTGTGCCCGTTGATGACGGCCGATCCGCTGGTGGCGGGCATGTAGCCGGTGAGGATGCGGAGGGTGGTGGATTTGCCGGCACCGTTGGGTCCGAGGAAGCCGAGCACGCGGCCCTGGGGCGCGGCCAGGTCGACCCGATCGAGCGCGAGGTGGGGGCCGTACCATTTGGTGAGTTGTTGGGCTTCGATCATGGCGTGCCTCGGTTTATAGGCCCTAGAAGGTCTTCGAGACGTATATTGATGTCAAGTGGATTGAGGGGCTATGATTGACAGTGTAAGGAATGAGGCATACTTTCATATCTGCACGTAAACCGCGATTCTGCGACAGCCGATGCAACAAGCAGTAGTGACCCCAGGAATCCGTGTGTATGGCTGAACAGCCCTCCAGTCAAAACTCATCGAGCTTAGCCGGCTCGACCAGCTTCGATACGTTGCTGGGCCGTCTTGTCGTGGAACAGGGGCTGGCGACCAACGAGGAGGTGGAGGGGTGTCAGCTCAAGCGGAAGCACGGCGAGCCGCAGGCCGGTCAGTCGCTGGCGGACCTGCTGGTGACGCACGGGTTTGTGACCGAGTCGCAGATCGATCGTGTGCGGCAGGAGGTGGAAGCCTCGCGCGGCACGCAGCAGATCCCGGGGTACAAGCTGCTGGGTCGGATCGGCGCGGGTGCGATGGCGACGGTGTTCAAGGCCAGGCAGCTATCGCTGGACCGGACGGTGGCGATCAAGGTGCTGCCGCAGAAGTTCATGTCGGACCCGCAGTTTGTCGAGCGTTTTTACGCTGAGGGTCGTGCGGCGGCGAAGCTGAATCACCCGAACATCGTGCAGGCGATCGACGTGGGCCAGGCGGGCGATCATCACTACTTCGTGATGGAGTTCGTGGAGGGGCACACGGTTTACGACGCGCTGTCGAAGCAGGGGCCTTACGAAGAGACGGAGGCGCTGCAGATCATCATCGCGGTGGCCGACGCGTTGCAGCACGCGCACACGCACGGTTTCATGCACCGCGACGTGAAGCCGAAGAACATCATGATCACCAAGGCGGGGGTCGCGAAGCTGGCCGACATGGGTCTGGCGCGTGAGATTTCCGACAAGCAGGCGGCGCAGGCCGAGGCGGGCAAGGCGTACGGCACGCCGTACTACATCGCGCCGGAGCAGATCCGCGGCGACGTGGACATCGACTTCCGCGCCGACATCTACGGTCTGGGCGCGACGTTCTACCACATGGTGACCGGCAAGGTTCCGTTCGACGGGCCGAACCCGTCGGCGGTGATGCACAAGCACCTGAAAGAACCGCTGGTTCCGCCGGACCATCTGAACGATCAATTGAGCACGGGGGTGAGCGAGATCATCGAGGTCATGATGGCCAAGGATCGCGATGAGCGGTACGACAACACCGCGGGCTTGCTGGCGGACCTGCGATCGGTGGCCGAGGGCAGTGCGCCGCTTCAGGCGCGTAAGAAGTTCGACCTGTCTCACCTGGCGAGCATCGAGAGCAAGGCCGAGACACAGCTCGTGGAGACGCCGAGCACGCCGCCGATGACGGAGAGCCCGCTGTTCTGGGCGTTTGTGATCTCGGTGGCGATCAACCTGTTGTTGGTTGTGATCGCGATGATCGTCTTCATGGGCGACTAACCCCCGCCCCCCCCGGAAGTAGGTTTCTAGCAAGGTGTAGGTTGCGATGGATCGGCTGGGCCGGTCTTTTTTTGTGCGCTCAGCTTCCGGGCGTAGCTGATTGCAGCGCGTCGATGACCTGCCTGCGTGTGTAGTTGTCGGCGCGGAAGACGCTGTTGCCGGCGGGGTCTTCAATGATGAACAGGGGGATGGTGGCTGAGCCGACTTCGGACAGCAGTTGCTGGGCGGGTTCGTAACGGGTGATGTCGACCTTGAAGGGGGCGACGTGGTCTGCGTTGAGCTGGGTGTAGACGGAGCTGTGATTGAGGATGGCGTGTTCGAGGGCGTGGCAGTTGAGGCACCAGTCGGCGGTGAAGTCGAGCACGATGGTCTTTCCCTCGTCGCGTGCCTGGGCGAGGCGCTCGGGGGTGTAGTAGATCCAGTTGACGGGGCTGGGCTTGATGAAGGCGTTGGTGAGTGTGACCGCGACGACGAACGTGACGGTGCCGAGCACACCGAAGACGACGCGCGGGACGGGGCGTCGGGTGATCTTGAAGGTGTTGGTGGCGAGGTAGACACCGGCGGCGGCGATGAAGCCGAACACGGGGAGCCAGTAGAGCTTGGAGGCGGGGTCGGGTGGTGTGGACAGCTCGCTGCTGATGCCGGTGCCGAGGAAGTAGCAGCCGGCGGCGATCATGAGCAGGCCCATGACGCGTTTGATCAGTTCGCTGGCCGGGCCGGTCCTGGGCAGGCGTTCGAGGAGCTTGGGGAAGACGGTGAGCAGGAAGTAGGGCAGGGCCATGCCGAGTCCGATGGCGGCGAAGACGGCGAGGGTGACGGCGGGTGTTTGCTTGGCGGCCCACGCGGCGGCGGTGCCCATGAACGGCGCGGTGCAGGGGGTGGAGAGCACGGCGGTCATGATGCCGAAGCCGAACGAGCCGTGGATGGTGTCCTGTGTGGGGTTGATGCGGTAGACCCACTGGGGCAGGCGTGCGGTGAACAGGCCGAACACGCCGAGGCCCATGAGGACGATGAGCAGGCCGACGATGATGTTGAACTCGGTGTACTGGAACAGTTCGTTGACCGCGTCAAACCCTGTGACCATGGAGATGGCCACGCCGATGCCCAGCCAGAAGGCGACGACACCGAGGCTCATCACGCCTCCGAGGAAGACGGCGCCGCGTTTGTGTTCGGCGGTCTTGCTGAAGCCGAGCACCTTGATGGGGATCATGGGCAGGACGCAGGGGGTGAAGTTGAGCAGGAAGCCGCCGAGTGCGGCGATGGCGAGCAGCGCGCCCAGCGATGGGGTGATCTGCCACGACCAGCCGAACAGGTTGAAGCGCAGCGGCTGGTCGTCGGGTGATACGCCGGTGTACTGCTCGAACAGCTCGGTGTTGGCGGTCGTGATGGAGGCGGCGTCGGCGGTGACAAGGAGCGTGAAGGGGTGGTGGATGGTTTCGGGGAGCTCGCAGGTGACGTCGTCGCAGGCCTGGTGGAGGGTTTTGATGGTGAAGGGGTATTGGCCGTGCGGTGTGTCGGCGGAGACGGAGAGCTTGATGAAGACGGTGGCCTTGCCGATGAAGAAGTCGAAGGGCTCGGGGCCGTTGCCGGCGTCGTAGAGGGCGGGGTGCAGCGGGGGCCACTGGATGTCGCCGGCGTAGATGCCTTCGGGCAGGTCGATCAGCTCGACGGTGGTGGGGATCTGCCAATCGGTGTGGGGTTGGTTGGGTTGGATGTGGTAGCCGGGGGCGATGTCGAAGGTGACGGCGAGGATGAGTTGTCCGCCGGGCGCGGCGCCCGTGTGACTGGCGGTGGGGGTGACGGTGACGGTCTGTGCGTGGGCGCGCGCCGCGAGCAGGGTGAACAGACAGGCGGTGATGACGGAGGTGAGTGAAAGGCGCATGGGATAGGGTTCCTGCTATTGCAACAGATTCTAACGTGGAACGCGGGGGACCGCTTTAGTGGCCGTGACCATCGTGGCTGTGGCCGTGGTGGGCGTGCTCGGCGGCGGCGATGGCGTCGTTGATCGCGGCGCCCATCTGCTTGATGTCCATGGTCTTGTCGAGCTTGCCGACGATCTGTCTGGTCTTGGCGTCGAACAGCAGGACCTTGCCGGTCGTCTTGCCGTACTGCGGCCAGATGTTTCCGATGCCCAGCGAGGCGGCGAGGTACTCGGCCTGCTTGCGGGTGGACTGGGTGGTCATGTCCAGGGTGACGAAGAGGACGGGTTTGGTGTCGAGCTTGTTGGTCAGGTCGTTGACGATGGGGCTGACGGTCTTGCAGGAGCCGCACCAGTCGGCGTGGAACTTGATGGCGATGATGGTGGGGGTGTCGGCGGGCTTGGGCTTTGTTTCGCTCTGGGCGATGGAGAAGGTGGCGATGAGGGCGATCGCCAGGACGGGCAGGGCGGCTAAAGCGAACTTGCGGGTGGTCATGTTGGAATCTCCGTAAGTGGGGGTTTCGGGCTTTGGGGGCGGATTATCCGGTTGATCCGCGGTAGTAGCAGTGCCTGTGTGGAGGGATTGATTCCCGATTTTTCGGTTAGAATCGGGTGATTCGGGGAGTGAAGCGGAGGGGCGAATTTGTCCGATAAGGTAACGGTATGAGCGATGTTCTTGACCAGAATGAAGTCGATGCCCTGCTGGCGGCGGTCGGTGACGGGGACAACGCGGCCGCGGATGCCGCGTCGGGGGCCGACGCGGGCTTCTCGACGGGCACGGGCGACGTCGCGTCACTCAGTGAGATCTATCCGTACGACTTCAAGCGTCCCGAGCGGGTGAGCAAGGACCAGATGCGCGCGTTGCAGACGCTGCACGAGGGGTTCGGTCGGAACCTGGGCGCGTCGCTGTCGGGGTTCCTGCGGACGATCGTGGAGGTGCGCGTAGCGCGCATCGAGCAGCTGACCTACGGGGAGTTCATCAATGCGCTGCCGAACCCGACGAGCTTCAACCTGCTGGGTTGTGATCCGCTGGAGGGTCAGGTGTGTCTGGAGATCAGCCCGCTGATCATCTACCCGATCATCGATCGTTTGATGGGCGGATCGAACGCGGAGCTGTTTATCCCGCAGCGTCCGCTGACGGTGATCGAGCAGCGGCTGGTGGGCAAGATCACGGACCGCGCGATGGTCGCGTTGAGCGAGGCGTGGGAGGGCGTGTGCCCGGTGCAGTTTGAGCTGGAGCAGACCGAGTCGAACCCGCAGTTCGTTCAGATCGTTCCGCCGAACGAGGTGGTCGTGGTGGTGGGCTTTGAGCTGAAGATGGGCGGTCGCGCGGGCACGATGTCTTTGTGTATCCCGTTCAACGTGATCGAGCCGATCATCGAGAACCTTGCGAGCCAGGCGTGGCAGTCGCCGCAGCACCACAGGGCCGACAACACCTCGCGGATGAAGGTGACGGCCAACCTGGACCGCGCGAGCATCAACGCGACGGCGCTGCTGGCGAAGACGACGATCACGGTGGGCGACCTGGTCAACATGTCGCCGGGCGACATCGTGGTGACGGAGAAGTCGGCCAGTCAGCCGGTCGTGCTGTGCGTGGAGGGTCGGCCGAAGTACCTGGCGCACCTCGGCCAACACAAGGGCAAGCGTGCGATCCAGGTCATCCGCCAGGTCGATCCGAAGGATCGTGTGTGATCGGTTCGTCGGGGGTTCTTGTTACAGCCTGCGGACGGGGAAGAGTGCGACGGTGCAGCGTGCGTTGCCGAGGCGGTCGGTTGTGTCGAAGCCGCGCGTGATGGGCGGCGCGACGGGGTAGCCGCGCTTGAGCGTGCGGGATTCCCACGCGGCCAGGTCGTGCTCGGCGGTGCGCCGGTCGGCGGTAAAGAGGATGAGGATCAGGCCGGCGTGGTAGATCAGCGGGTCGGATGCCATCTTCTTGATGTCCTGTGAGACGGGGCTGAGCATCTCGGCCGCGTAACGCGCGAACGGGCCTTCGGTGGTGAACTGACTGACGGTCTTGATCTCCAGCCAGAACGCGGCTTCGAGCACGACGGCGTCGGGCGGGGCGAAGAGCGTGGTCTCCACGTCCGGTTCCATCAGCGCGCGGTCGTCGGGCGTGAGGACGATGTCGCAGCGCTTGCCTTCGGACTTGCGGCGGCGGGTGCGGTCGGCGGGGTAGCGCTGCTCGGGGTGAACGCCGTAGCCCGCGTCGCGCAGGGCGTCTTGGATCAGCGGGTGCAGCTCGAGTTCGTCGCGGGTGTCGATGGAGTAGACGGCCTGCTCGAGGTTGTCTTCGTCGGCTTGGCGGCGCAGCGCGGCGGTGACGGATTCGACGAGATGGGCGGCGTTCCACTGCACAGGCAAACGGTACGGGGTTGTGGCGGAAAGTGCCAGCGTGTGTATCATCGGGGCATGAGCGTCGGACTGATCTACGACGAACGATACCTTCAACACGACACGGGCCCGGCCCACCCCGAGCGGTCGGATCGGTTGCGGGCGATTCACACGAAGCTGTCGGGCAACGGGTTGATGGATGAGCTTGCGGTCCTGGAGCCGCAGCCCGCGGCGGTGGACCGGATCACCGCGGTGCACGGGCCGAAGTACGTCGAGCGCGTGCGCGAGACGTGTGCGAGCGGGCTTGGGATCATGGATTGCCCCGACACGCCGGTCTGCGGCACCAGTTATGAGATCGCGCTGCTGAGCGCGGGCGGTGCGTTGGGCGCGGTGGACGCGGTGATGGCGGGGGACGTGGCGGGTGCGATGAGTTTGGGCCGGCCGCCGGGGCATCACGCCGAGAAGATTCAGGCGATGGGGTTCTGTCTGTCCAACAACGTCGCGACCGCCGCGGAGCACCCCGTCGGGCAGCACGGCTTGGAGCGCGTGGCGATCGCGAC
>JANQJT010000059.1 GCA_028281485.1 Phycisphaeraceae bacterium | reverse complement strand
CGCCGTCGAAACGGACGGTTTCGCCTGCGCCGGGGGAGGCGTTGTCGCTCCAGTTCGCGTTGGTCGACCACAGGTTGGAGTCGGATCCGTCCCAGGTGTTGGGTGCGATCACGAGGTTCAGGGCGTTGACAAGGAGGGTGTTGGTGGGGTTGCCCGAGCCGAAGGTGTAGCCGTCGGCCCAGTCGTAGCTGATGATGAGCACCTGGCCGGCGCCGTGGAGTCCGCCGATGATGACGGGGTCGCCGGTGCTGCTGTTGTTGGCGTAGGTGATCACGTCGGGGTCGGTGACATTGAGGCGTCGGTAGAAGGAGGTGGCGCCGCCGTCGCTGTAGCTGCTGCCGAGTCCGGTGTTCAGGCCGTCGTCGGTGGCGGCGTCGGTGAAGTTGACGGAGCCGGAGACGTAGTACCCGTTGTCTTCGGCGCCGATGAGTCCGGCGGTGTCGAGGGCCCACTCGCTGGCGTCCCATTCTGTGATGAGGTAGCCGCCGTTGTTGACGAAGTTTTTGACGTCGTCGTTGCCGACGTGGCGCATCATCAGCATGATGTCGATTCCCGCGAGGTCCGCGGCATTGGGGAAATGGTTGGTCGTGACGGTGTGGCCCAGGGCCTGGAGTTCGAGGGTGATCTGGTCGTTGGCGTTGTGCCCGGTGAACATGATCGACGCGGCGTGTGCGTTCGGGGCGGTGAGCAGCATCAAGGGTAAAAGACAGCCGATCACGCGGCTCAGGGATGCCGAAACGATCGTGCGCTTAGGGGGTGGTGGGTCGCTGTGGAACATGGCGGTCTCCGTCGCCTGAAATGGGACAAACCCAAATCTGAGGTTCTCGGGAGACCCATCCCGATTGCCTGGATTCCGCTCCGCACGATCCCGCAATAGGAGCTACTGGATTGTGGATGCGGGCAGGGAGAAAAAAGACAGGGTCCGGAAAAGACGTGTGGCCCCCGTTGCGCCCGCATTTCTCTGCTTGCGCATTTATCGACCGGAGCCCCGGGGTGCTTAATCGATTGATGCGATTGTTACAGGGGAAAAAGCCCCAAAAGGGGCCTTGGAATGCCGACGGGTGGACTCGAACCACCGACCTAGGGCTTATGAATCCCTCGCTCTAACCAGCTGAGCTACGTCGGCAGGGCAAGCGGGACATTGTATGGACGCGGGGCGGGGATGCAAACGGAGCAGTCGTGAGACCTTATCGGTCAATGGGTCGGGCGGGTTTGGGTTTTACTTTTTGGGTTTCTTATTCCCGGGGGCCCAGGGGGTTGATGACCAGTCCGGTGGCGAGTTTGGGGAAGAAGTAGGTGCTCTTGGGGGGCATGACCTCGTCCGCGATGGAGACGTCGCAGACGGATTGAAGGGGCGTGGCCTGGGTGACGACGGCGAGGCGGTCGGGTTCTGCGTTGGCGATGAACTTGAGGTCGCCGAGGTCGGCGGTGTACTTGAAGCCGACGGCGTCGCCGCCGAAGGCGGGGCGGAGGATGCGGTCGATGAGCAGCTCGTGGAGGACGGCCACATCGAGATGGCGCCAGACCTCGGGCTTATCAGGGGTGAGGTCGGCCAACGGATCATCGGAGGTGGTGGTGAGGATGAAGGTCTGATCGCTGGTGGGATCGAAGAGACCCATGGCGTGGTGTCCGGCGGCGGGGAGGGCGGCTTCGAGTTCGGCTAGTTGATCGGGGCCGTGGTCGGTGGCGGTGAGGACGAGGTCGTCGCGGGAGGCGACGAGTTTTACAAGGTCTTCGATGGCGAAGTCGGTCATGCCGGTGATGACGCGGTGGGTGGGCAGGACGATCATGCCGGGGTCTTCGACGGCGACGAGGACGAAGAGGCAGGCGGCGGCGTCGGGCAGGTCGGGGTTTTCCTTGGAGAAGTTGAGTGCGGTGGTGTAGCGGTGGTGGCCGTCGGCGATGAAGACGTTGGTGGGCTGGAAGAACTCCTGCAGTTCGGTGATGAGGTCGGCGTCGTTGACGATCCAGCAGCGGTGTTGGACCTGATCGTTGTCGGTGGTGCCGGCGAAGTCGGGTTCGGCGGCGAAGGTATCGGTGAGGAGCTGGGTGACGCGGCGGTGGGGGTCGTTGAAGACGCCGAAGATGGGGGAGAGCTGTGCGCCGGTTGCCTGCATGAGTTTGAGGCGGTCGTCGGTGCCGGCCTTGATGGTTTTTTCGTGGCGGAAGATGCCGCCCTCGGGTCGGTTGAAGTCTTCGACTTCGAGTCCGGCGAAGAGGCCGCGGCGCTGGAAGGTCCGGTCGCCGACGGTGTAGACCTGTTCGTAGGCGTAGACGGCGGGCTGCTCGTCGCGCGCGAGGATGTTGTTGTTGAGCCAGTCGTTAAAGGTGTCGGCGGCGGTGGCGTAGGCGGTGTCGGGGCCGACGGTCTTGGGTGGGGTGACGGGCAGGTCGACGGCGACGATGTTGTGGGGGTCGCGCTCGAGCAGGGCCTGCTTGGGGCCTTCGTCGAGGACGTCGTAGGGCGGGGCGATCTTGGAGGAGATGTCGGCCCGGTCGGAGCGGTAACGGACGGCGCGGATGGGTCGCAGGCGTGGCATGGCAAGTCTCTTTTTGATGAGGCGGCTTGTTTCGCGCGGGCGCGTGCCCGCTGGGGCGCAAGAGAATAGTGGGTCAGGCGCCCGAGGCCAAGCCCACGGCGGTGGGGTCGGTCATGTCGTTTGCGACGTTGATGATCTGGGGCGCGGGATCGAGCAGGAGGGCGCGGTCGGCGAGCCACTTGGCGGTGTGGGTTTGGTGGCGCTGGCCGGCGGCGAAGGCGAGCAGGGCGTGGATCTGGGCCCCGACGTGGGGCGGGGTGAGTTCGGCGAGGGCGACTTTTTGCGGCAGGCGATCGAGGACGTCGTCGTACCGGGCGCAGATGCACTGGTAACGGGTCTGCAGTTCGAGCAGTTGCAGGGCCTGGGGGAGGGCGAGGCGTGAGCGGTGCAGGTCGGTCAGTGCGCCGTACGCGCCGCGGAGGTCGCCGGTCTGGAGGCAGGCGTCGGTGAGGAGGATGAGCAGTTTGTTGTAGAGCTCGATGTCGCGTCGGACGGGGGCCATGTTCAGGAGGGTGACGGCGATGAGGGCGGACTGTCGGTAGTTTTGTTGGCGGTGGCTGAGCAGGGCGAGCTGGTGGTGGATGAGGATGCGGACGGCGTGGTTGAGGGTGAAGGCGTTGGCGAGCGTGGACAGCGCGGTGTTGAGTTCGGCGGGTGTTGCGCCGGCGGCGGTGAGCTGGATGGTTTGCATGGTCTGCTGTGCGGTGCGCATGGAGATGCGTGAGGCGACGACGTAACCGAGGATGACGCCGACGAGGCAGGCGATGGGCCAGAGGTTTGCGGCGCCTTGGGCCGAGGAGATGCCGAACCAGCTGATGATGAAGCCGACGAGCAGGGCGAGCTTGATGACGTAGACGGTTTGAACCTGTCTGTCGAAGCGGCGGGGATCGAAGTAGGGAAGAGTCGTGTCAGGCATGGCGGTCTTTCTCCATGGCCTGGGCGAGGGTGAGTGCGGGTTCGAGGGGGAGGGTGTTGCGCGTCTCGGGCAGCGCGTTGAGGATGGTGATGGGCGGGAGCAGGAGGGTGGCG
>JANQJT010000053.1 GCA_028281485.1 Phycisphaeraceae bacterium | reverse complement strand
CATGGAGAAGCTGGGTGAGTTCGATGAACAGATCGCCAAGACCCACATCCGCGGCGACCAGGCCCGTGAGCTGGCCGACAAGCTGCTGCGCACCGTGGGCGACCCGGCCAGCCTGACGGCCCAGGAACGCAAGAGCTACACCCACCTGCGCCAGATCCAACTCGTCAGCGACGTAAAGATCCGCGAGATCCGCTCCAATCGAGACCTCGTCCTCGCCGACAGCGCCCGCCAGACCGGCGGCCGGGTGGACATCACCGGCAAGATGATGCCGATGGTGGAGGTGCGGATCGGCGACGCGGACCTGGTCTGCGATACCATCCGTCAGCACTGCCGAATCCGCTACAACGAGGGCACCGGCGCCCTGGTTCTGGACGGGGTGCGATAACTCGAAATGACTTGACTTACACCATTTGGGTTGTATTCTGTTGAACCTTCACCGCTCGGAGGGCGGTCTTTTTCAGACCCCACCCCTGCCGAGCCGA
This sequence comes from Phycisphaeraceae bacterium, assembly GCA_028281485.1. Taxonomy (GTDB): domain Bacteria; phylum Planctomycetota; class Phycisphaerae; order Phycisphaerales; family Zrk34; genus JANQHD01. The sequence goes on along the minus strand of JANQJT010000053.1, from coordinate 12,173 downwards.
TACGGCTATTGAGTCGGGTGACACGACAGAATCATCTGTTTTTACATCTGGAGCCCCGTTGACGATGCGCAGCGACGCAGAACGATAGGGGCGTTCCGCCGGACCCCAACGCCGTCGGATTCGCCCGACGGTCAGGCCGAAACCCCCTCAGGGGCCAGCCTACCACCTGAAAACCGGACAAGACGCTGTAGGACCATCCCCCGTCGGGTCGGTCCGCCAGCCAGCGAGAGACGCGATCGAACCCGATCCCCCATCAGCACGAGGATGCTAAGAAGATGGCCGACCTGAACACAACCCGTAACTTTGGTATCGCCGCTCACATCGACGCCGGCAAGACCACCGTCACCGAACGCATCCTGTACTACACCGGCAAGATCTACAAGATGGGTGAGGTGCACGAGGGCACGGCCACCATGGACTTCCTCGAGGACGAGCAGAACCGCGGCATCACCATCCAGTCCGCCGCGACCACCTGCGAGTGGGAACGCAGCGATCAGTCCTACAAGATGAACCTCATCGACACGCCCGGCCACGTCGACTTCACCATCGAGGTGGAGCGTTCGATGCGTGTGCTCGACGGTGCGGTCGCCGTGTTCGACGGCAAGGAGGGCGTCGAGGCGCAGTCCGAGACCGTCTGGCGTCAGGCCGACAAGTACAACGTGCCGCGCATCTGCTTCATCAACAAGATGGACAAGCTCGGCGCCGACTTCGACTTCTCCTTCGGCACGCTCGGCGAGCGCCTCGGCGCCAACGCCATCGCCGTGCAGTACCCCATCGGCCACGGCAACGAGTTCACCGGCATCATCGACCTGCTGGAGATGCGGGCCTACATCTTCGACGCCTCGGAACTCGGCTCGAAGTTCGAGATCGCCGACATCCCCGAAGACCTGAAGGAAACCGCCCAGCTGTGGCACCACAACCTCGTGGAGAAGGCCTCCGAGCTCGACGAAGCCTTGATGGAGAAGTACATCGAGGACGAGAGTTCGATCACCGCCGACGAGATCCGCGCCGCGTTGCGTAAGGGCACGCTGGCCGGCGATTGCTACCCCGTGTTCACCGGCTCGGCCCTGAAGTACATCGGCGTGCAGCGCCTGCTCGACGGCGTCATCGACTACCTGCCTAACCCCACCGAGGTCCCCGACGTCGAGGGCACCGATCCCAAGGACAACGACAAGACCCTCACACGCCCCCACAGCGCCGACGCCCCCTTGAGCGCGCTGGTCTTCAAGGTCGTCAGCGACTCGCACGGCGACCTGACCTACTGCCGCATCTACTCCGGCAAGCTTGCCAAGGGCTCGCGCCTGCTGAACTCCAACAACGGCAAGAAGGAAAACATCTCCCGCATCTACGAGATGCACGCCAAGGAACGCATCGCCCGCGAAGAGGTCTCCGCCGGTGAGATCGTCGCCCTGATCGGCCTGAAGAACTCGGTCACCGGTGACACCCTCTGCGACTCCGACGACCCGATCGTGCTGGAGCGCATGGAGTTCCCCGAGCCGGTGATCTCGATGTCGATCGAGCCGCAGTCCGCCGGCGACCGCGACAAGCTGGCCAACGCCCTGTCCACCATCAACCGCGAAGACCCGTCCTTCCGTTTCACCTACGACGAAGAGACCGGTGAGACCGTGATGCGCGGCATGGGCGAGCTGCACCTGGAGATCATCCAGACCAAGATCTCCCGCGACATGAAGATCCCCGTCCACGCCGGCAAACCCCGCGTGGCTTACCGCGAATCCATTCAGGGCACCGCCGAGCTCAAGAACGTGTACAAGAAGCAGACCGGTGGTCGCGGCCAGTTCGCCGACGTGACCATCTCCGTCGAGCCTTACACCGAGGCCCAGGCCAATGAAGACGAGCTGAAGTTCACCGACATGATCGCCTTCGAATCGAAGATCGTCGGCGGCTCGGTGCCTAAGGAATACATCCCGTCGGTCGAATCCGGCGCGCGTTCGGCCGCCAAGAGCGGCGTGCTGGCCGACTACCCGCTGCAGGGTGTGAAGGTCACGCTGCTGGACGGCTCGTACCACGAGGTCGACAGCTCGCAGGCCGCGTTCGAGATGTGCGGTTCGATGGCCTTCAAGGAGGCCTGCAAGCAGGCCAAGCCCGTCCTGCTCGAACCGATCATGAAGGTCGTGGTCACCACGCCCGACGAGTTCCTCGGCAACGTCACCGGCGACATCGCCTCCCGTCGCGGCCTGGTCGTCGATCAGGAGCAGCGCGGCAACGCGGTCATCGTCACCGCCGAGGCCCCGCTCAGCGAGATGTTCGGCTACGTCAACTCGCTGCGTGGCATGAGCCAGGGCCGCGCCGCCTACGCGATGGAGCCCGCCGAGTACCGCCCGGTGCCGTCCAACGTCGCCAGCGAAGTGCTCGCCGCGGTGTAAGCCCGCCTTCGTCTCGACCCGCATAGCCCCGGCCGATCGGTCGGGGTTTTTTCTTGGGCGACGGTTCGAGCCGGTCTGTCGGGCCGTCGTTTTTCGCAATTGCCTCTGGACGAAACGCCCCGCGTGGCTCACAATGCGGTTTCGCGATCGTTGTGAAGGGATGATGTATGCAGCTGATGAGCTGGCCGGTGGCACGATTAGGCAGCCGATTCGGGTTGCTGTTTGAGCCTTACTATCGCCGCGTGCAGCACTCGGCACTCGGCCGCTTCCTCGATCGCCCGCTCGACCTGGCCGTGGGTCTCATCGAACCCGATGGCACGGAGCGCGTCCTGCCGTTCACCCAGCACGGCGAGCTGCTTTTCAACTGCGAACAATTCGAACGCATCAACTCCATCACCTTCCGCGGCTTCGACGAGAAGATCGGCATCAAGTTCGAGCTGAACATCCACTCCCCGTTCTACCCGCAAGACGAACAGCTCTGCCTCTGCCCCGCGTTCTACATGGAGATGCGCGTGACCTGGGCGCGCAAGGTCCGCTGGATGTGGACCGGCCAGACCGAGATGGAGAAGGTCAAGGTCTTCGTTCGACTCAACCGGCCCGACACACAGATCACCGCCGGAGACGGACAGATCGATCTGTCGTACGACGTGCCGCTGGTGCCGCGTTACGAGCGGTCCGCTCGGCCGATGCAGGCCGCGGTCTACGAGACCGACGGCCTCGACGGCAAGGTGGCGCACGTCAACGAACGTATCGTGTCGATCACCGAAGGCGCGCAACCCATGAACACGGACACGGGCACGGGGCTCACGCTCGAACTGCCCGTCGAAGCCGAGGGCTCTGGCACGAAGTGGCGCCTGGTCTGGGGCGCTCACTGCGCCGATCCGATCCTCGAGGTGCGCCGCAGCCCCGCGCGCCTGCGCTACCTGCAGTACTTTGAAGACATCGACGCCGTCCTCAACTACGCCATCGAAAAACGCGACGACAACCTGGCCCACTCGCGCCGCTTCGAGCGCCTGCTCGAGCAGGCCCCGCTCGTGCGTGCCCGCCGCCACCTGCTCGCCCTGGGTTTTCAGACGTTCCTCGCAGACTCGTTCTGGTGCGACACCGAAGAGAACGGCCAGTGGTTCAGCAACTGGGACGGCAGCTACATGCACCACTCCGCCGTCGATGTCGATTACAACATCGCGCTGCTGTACCTGTCGATCTGGCCCGACCTGCTGCGCATGCTCATCGATCAGTGGGTCTACTACGGCAACTACCACCCGCCGTCCGACGGGTTGATCCTCAGCCACGACATGGGGCGCGGTCTGGTCGCCAACGGCCAGCGCTACCCCCACGCCATGCCCGTCGAAGAAAACAGCGACTTCCTGCTGTTGTTGCAGGCTTACGCGCGATGGACCGGCGACCTCGACGCCGTCAAGCACTACGCCGACTTCGTCGAGAAGCTCGCGCTCTACCTGATCTGGACCGACCGCGACGGCTCGGGATTCCCGTCCGAGGGCGTGGCCAACACCGTCGACGACGCGTCGCCCGCCGTGCAGTACTCGCGCAAGCAGACGTACCTGGCGATCAAGCGCGTGGCGGCGCTGCAGGCCGCCGGCGACCTGATGGGCCTGGCCGAGCGTGAAGACATCGCCACGCGCTGTCGCGACGTGGTGCGACTGGCCGTGCCGCAGATCGAGGCCGAGGCCTGGCTCGGCGATCACTACGCGGTCTGCATCGACAAGGACGCGACCGGCCTGGTCGACGTGTGGACCGGCAAGGCCCTGCCCAGCGGCGACCTGGAGGGCTGGGACGACTACTCGATCTACACCGCCAACGGCTGGCTGCTGCCGGTGATGGTCGCCCGCGACCTGCCGTTCGACACCAAGCGCATCCAGGACGACGTGACCAACAGCCTCCGCGAAACGCAAACGCCCTACGGCTGCGCCCACACCTCCAGCGACACGCTCAACCTGCGCATCAGCCAGAACATGTGGCGTGACACGACCGGCCGATACCTCAAGGCCGTGGTCCCGCCGCACGACGCGCGCTACTGGGACATGATGGTCGCCGCCAACACGCACGACAGCTCGCTGGGTTACATCGAGTCCTACATCACCAACGAGTCCTGCTTCTATTCGCGCGGGGCCGTGGCGTTCGGCTTCTTCCTCGCCGGGCCGCGCATCACCATCGATCGCCTGTCGGGCGAGCGTGGCGCGATCACCGTCGACCCCGATCATTACCGCTTCAGCCGCTGGCCGCTGCTGCCGCTGGCCGACTGGAAGGCCGGCCGCATCCCCATCTGCGTCGTCGACGGCGACGGCCGCGTCTTCATCGAGGGCGAGATCGAAAAGGTCGATGTCCTCGGCGGCGAAGACGATGATTGAATTATGCCGCTATTGGAACTTGTACATTTGTTGAAAGTACAAGTATTCCCAATCATGTCTCAATTATCGCAATGCTCGTCGAAGGCTTTCTGAGGCGTTTTTCGCAGCGTTAGCAGCATCTTCAGCATCGCTTGAGGCGCTATATGCAGATTGAGCAGCGTTGGCTGCATCTATGGCTGATTCTTTGGCTTCTTCTGCGTTCTTAGCTGCTCGATCTGCAACTTGTTTTGTGCTTTCTAAGATGCGATTGAGATCGTCTATGGCTTTACGTGCAGACTCAGCAGATGAGCGTGCATATTTGGATTGCAAATCTGCCTTAGCTGCGCCGTTCTTCGCTTCTATTGCAGCATCTCTTGCTTCTTCAGCAATGTATTCGATATTTTGCACCTCACGTATTATATTTCTAATGGCGCTGCTTACATTTGCAGCATCGAATTCCGCTTGTTTGGCATATCGAGCCGCAATATTGGCTTTGTCTCTTGCGTCTTCTACATCATTTATAACCATGATTTGCATTACAACTGTACTTGTACTTGTAAGGCAAAGTAATACTAATCCGATTGCGACAACTCGATACGGCCACATGATTGGCTGAATACCCGACACGATGATATTTCGATCTGATGCAATGTCGCGTGCTTCTAACTCGTTTGATGCAACAACAGTTATGGAATCCACCGTATTCCCTGTATCACGATCAGCCCCGTGTATTTTGAATTTCATGTTTTCCCTTTGAAAATAATCAGATGGGTACTAGTTTTTTGATCGCACTGATTACTTCGCAAGTGATTTAGTAGAGACTAGTTTAACAATGTCTGCTCTTTATATGGAAGTCTATTGTTGCCGAGTGCTCCATTGATTTCTTTCATTTTATAGGCCTAATCACATCGCCACCGCCTCATCGGGCACGCGGCCGAAGGCGATCTTGTCATCCATCTTGTGTCGGAAGTCGTGCATCCCGCCGAAATAGATCGTGTGTCCGCCCCAGCGTCGGTTCAGCCGGTCCATCGTCTGTGACAGGCGCAGGGCGCGCCCGTCGCCGTCGAACAGCGAACGCGGCGTGAACGCCTCGGGCGTCAGCCCCCATGCCGTGACGCCAACCTTCTTAGGAGGATCGTGAGGGTTACGCAGGACGAACGGCCTTGCACACCACAGGCGCTCGAAGTGTTCCAGTAGCGTGGAGGTGTCTTGGCAGGGCGGCAGCGCGATCGCGTCTTGCCATCGTGTGCCCGATTCTTGTCTGACGCCGACGGTGAGGCCTTGTGTCATGTAGCCGTGGTATCGTAGACGCGTGCCGATCTTGTGAAGCAGTCGAACGAGGATGCCGTGCGCCCCGGCCTCGCTTCGGAATAGGGGCGCAAGCACATTGGCGTGGCTCATTGAGCTGCGGCGTTGAGCCGTTTCCGAGTCATCGATGCCGTGAAACCCTCGCCACCAGCGCGCCCCCTCCACCGAGCCCCACACTTCGCGCGCGCGGTGTTCGGTCAGGTTCCACAGCGTCGTCACGTCGCCGATGCCGTGGCGGTACAGCCGGCGGACCATGCCCGCGCCGATACCGGGCAGGTCGTCGAGTGACAGGTGAGCGACGCGATTGGGCAGGTCATCCAAGTCCAGCGCGGTCAGGCCGTCGGGCTTGTGCAGCTCGCAGGCGGTCTTGGCCAGCAACCGCGACGGCGCCACGCCGATCGAACAGGTGAGATACGGCCCGACGTCTTTCGCGAGCGTGCGTTTAATCGCGCGTCCCATCTGTAGCGCGCGGCTGGGCTCCCGCTCCCGGCCGAGCAGATGGATCGACCACTCGTCGATCGAGTAGACTTTGTGAACGGGGGCGTGTTGCTCGACGGCTCGCAGGATTTCGTGATGGATCTTGATGTAGAACGCCGGGCGGGCGGTGATGACCACCAGGTCAGGGCAGCGTTGCCGAGCCTCGGCGATGCGTGTACCCGTTCGAATACCGAGGCTTTTTGCGTCGTAGCTGGCGGCGATGACGCAGGTGCCCTCGGAATCCACCGGCGCCACCGCCACCGGCCGATCGCGCAGCTCCGGACGGAACTGCTGCTCGACCGACGCGAAGTAGCTGTTCATATCCAGAAAAAGCCAGCGCAACACGCCTGATGCCCTCCCATCGCGGCTTGATACCTAACAATACCCTATCAAAATAGGCCCCCATTGTCCACCGTTTTGGCCCAGCAGGTGAATCGACTTGGAAGGCGATTCAATTGGCGAGCGGGGGGCGTCAGGCTGTCGGAACCGGTCGGCTTGGACCGTGCATGGCGGGCCATACAATGCACGCATCTCGTGATGGAAGGTCTCTCTCGTGAATCGAGCCCTCCCGATTCTCTTGCTTGCGGTGCTCGTTGGAACGGTTGCCTCCTACGTCTATCTGAAACAGACGCCAGCAGGCCAACCGACCGAGCCATCACCACCGCCGGCGATCTTGGGTTTGCCCGTTGAGCTCAAGGTCAAGCAGCGCACCGGTGAGCCGATCCCGGGCACGGCGGCAGATCTCATCCTCAGCATCGATGACATCACGCGGGATCAGGTGTTGACATCGCTGGTGACGAAAGACGGCACAACGATTCTCTCAAGCCGGTTGATGCAGGTCGGTGATGTCACGGAGTTCCGGTATCGAGATCAGAACTTTCGGCTTACCCTCTCCGCCTTTGACACCGCGATCATCGGGGAAGACTACGCCACGTTTCAGATCGCGGCGAAGTCGGCCTCTCTCAGCGAATCGCAGAAGATCGAAAAGCTCATCCTGTCGATTGAGATGCTCGAAGGCGCGACGTTCATCAGAAACGACGACGAACACGAAGCCGCAAAAGCCGCGTCACACCTCCGTCGGAAGTGGGACGCGGCCGGTGATCGTGTGAAGACAGCGGAAGACTTCATCGATGGCCTGGCCACGAAATCTTCGGTGTCGGGCGAGCCGTATCGGATCCGTTTCGACGACGGCTCGGTGGCGCTCTCCGGGGTCTTCCTCCATGAGCAGCTTCGGAAGATCGAACGCGGCGAGAACTGAAACCATCTGCTTTCGATTGTTTGGGCATATCTTGGTTTGATCGACCGCGATATAAGCGGGAAACTCGATCACTCGCAGCGAAATAGCAATCGGATTGCCACCCGAAAAATCAGGGGAAATAGTCGTTACCCGGTCCAGCGGTTTGGCCCTACAATGCCCGGCTTTGCGGATATCAACTGGAATGACAACGCGTTACGACATCATCGTGATCGGCGGGGGGCACGCGGGCGCCGAAGCGGCGTGGGCTGCGGCCAACCTGCTGCGCGAAGATTTCGAAGCCGATCGTGATGGCACAAGAAAGAACTTCCGGGGGAAGGTCGCGTTGGTCACCATGGACCCGGCCCGCATCGGACAGATGAGCTGCAACCCTGCGATCGGCGGCCTGGCCAAGGGCCAGATGGTGCGCGAGATCGATGCGCTGGGCGGGTTGATGGGGCTGGCGATCGACGCGACGGGGATCCAGTTCCGCGTCCTCAACCGATCCAAGGGTCCGGCGGTGCGCGGCCCGCGCGCCCAAGCCGACAAGTACGCCTATGCGCGCGAGGTCCAACGCCTGCTCGGCACGCGACCCAATCTCGATATTCTCTCCGGCACCGTCGACGATTTGATCGTGGAAAACAACCGGTGCACCGGCGTGGTGTTCATGCCGGTCGCCCGCGACGAAGAGCAACCGGAGTGGACCGGCCACCAGGCGGTGTGTTGCAGTGAGGGCGTGTATCCGCAGCGCATCAACGCCGGTGCGGTCGTGCTCACGACCGGCACGTTCATGCGCGGTCTCATGCACACCGGTGAGTCGCAGACGCGCGGCGGGCGCGTGGATGAACAGTCGGCGGAGGGCATCAGCGGTTCGTTGAGCCGACTGGGTTTCGAGCTGGGTCGACTCAAGACGGGCACGCCCCCGCGTCTGGCCGCGGAGACGATCGACTTCGACGGCCTGGACATCCAACCCGGCGACGATCCACCCGTGCCTTTCAGCGAGATGACGCAGCGACTGGATCACATCGATCTGGCACACGCCACGGGCACCGACCGCGACGCCTACGCCCAGATCGCCCGGCGTTTCCCCGTGTTTGAGCAGCACCCCTGCTGGGTCACGCGCACCAACGCAACGGTACACGACGCGATCCGCGCCAACCTCGACCGCGCCCCGATGTACAACGGCCAGATCGAGACGGCCGGTCCGCGCTACTGCCCGAGTATCGAAGACAAGGTCGTGCGTTTTGCCGACAAGGAATCGCACCACGTTTTCCTTGAGCCCGAGTCGCTGGAGACCAACGAGATCTACTGCAACGGCATCAGCACGTCGCTGCCGCTGGATGTGCAGGAGGTGATGGTGCGCAACATGCCGGGCTGCGAGCGGGCGACGATCCTTCGGGCCGGCTACGCGGTGGAGTACGACATGGTGCGCCCACACCAGATCGACGCGACGTGCATGACCAAGCGCGTGGCGGGCCTGTTGTTGGCCGGTCAGATCAACGGCACCAGCGGTTACGAAGAAGCTGCGGCCCAGGGGCTGCTGGCGGGACTGAACGCGGTGCGCTACACGCGCGGCGAAGACCCGGTGCGATTCGATCGTGACCAGGCGTACATCGGTGTGATGATGGACGACCTGGTGACGAAGGTGCCGGTCGAGCCGTACCGCATGTTCACGAGCCGCGCTGAGCACCGGTTGCTTTTGCGCAGCGACAACGCGCCGGATCGGCTGACGGAGCTGGGCCGAGCGTGGGGATTGGTCGACGATGCGCGCTGGCAGGTGCACGAACAGACGTGCGCGGCGCGCGACGCGATTGTCGCGTATCTCACAGCGACACCGCACGACGGCGCACGAATGATCGACTGGATCAAGCGGCCCGAGGTGACTGAGCAACAAGTGGCCGCGAAGCTGGATGCGGGCGACCTGCCCGCGCTGTCACGCGACGCCCGGCTCATCGGCGCGGTGCTCAGCGATCAACGCTACGCGGGCTTTATCGATCGCCACCTGCGCGACCACGAGAAGGTGGAGAAGATGGAGCACACGCACTTGCCGACCGACCTGGATTACGCCGGTGTCGGCGGCCTGCGCAACGAGGCCCGCGAGGTGCTCAACCGCTTCCGCCCGGCCACGCTGGGCCAGGCCTCGCGTCTGGCCGGTATCAACCCCGCGGACCTCACCGTGCTGGCGATGACCGTCGCCGGTCGCTGACGCAACGATCGCGCCTATAATGCGTCTATCCCGTCAGCAAAGGGGCGTGAAACGTGGAATATCTCCTGTCTGGTGTCGTAGGGTTCGCGGCGGCGATGATCGTGGTGTTGCTCATGCGCCGAGGAAGCAGGGGCGCAGCCCAGACCGTCGAGGTGCATCAGTCGATCGAGAACATGCGCAGCGTCGGTGAGCTGGTCGTCTTTCGCCTGGTCACCAAGGAGATCGTCACCAGCACCGACCACGGCCTGGGCGACGTGGGACGCAAGTACCTCGGCTGGCTGATCACCGAGAAGAAGATGGCCATGATCTTCGAGTTCGGCATCGACTTTAAGTTCAACCTCAACGCGCGCGACTTCGAGATCGAACAGATCGGCGAAGACCGCTACAAGCTGCGCATGCCCGAGTGCCTGTACACCACCAGCATCCTCGACATCAGCTTCTACGACGAGCAGGGCAGCAAGCTCCTGCCCGTGCTGTTGCCGAACCTGATCAACCAGGTGTTCTCGGGCGGCTTCGACGAGGAAGACAAGAACCGTCTGAAAGAGGCGGCCAAGGCGCAGGCCAACGTGCTGGCCGAGCAGATGGTCGAACGCATCGCGTCAGACGTGCAGCAGTCGGCCCGCCAGACACTCGCGGCGCTGGCCAAGGGCTTCGGGGCGGTCGAGGTGCAGGTCGAGTTCCCGCAGCCCGGTCCGGTGCTGGCGCGCATCGACATGGCTGAGGGCGTGGAGTCGCAGCTCGACAACGCCGCGGGGTAAGCGCGATTGATTCAGTCTTCAGCGGGTCGGAACATCGCCATCGCGGCGGTGAAGCCGTGGACGAAGTTGCGCTGGCCGATCGGGCCGATCTCGCCGGCGGCGAACATGCCGGTCAGCGGCATGTCGCCGAGGCGCTGGCGGATCAGGTTGATCTCGTGATCGGGCGCTTCGAAGAGTCCCTCGCCGCGTCCGTTGCAGGTGCACAGGAAGATGCCGGCCGGCTCGCCGTAGAGCTTTTGGGCATCCAACAACAGATGCAGGTCTTCGGTGGCGGTGCGCCGGTCGCGCACGTGGAACTGCACGGTCTGGCCGACCTTGAGCAGGTCGCTGACGGCGATGTACGTCTCGTCTTCGGCGATGCCGATCACGTTGCGGATCAGGTAGTCGCCGCGGCCGAAGTGTTGCTTGTATTCGTTGATCACGCGGCCGATCAGCAGCCCCTCCTGCATCAGCGCCAGATCGCTTTCGTCCAGGTCCTCGCGCAGGTCGTGGAGCACGTCCAGCACGGGCCGGTTGCCGAGCGTCTTGATGAGGTTGTGTTGCGCATCGGTGATGACCAGCGGTTCGCCGACGGGGCGGCAGCCCTGGCTGACCAGCGTGTCGATGCGGATGTTTCCGGATAGCGCCACGCCTACCGCGCCCTCGTTGAGCACGCGACCGTCGATGAACAGGCGGTTGCCCTTGGGTTGCATCGATCCGGAACACATGCCGCCGATGATGGGCGTGCCCTTGGTGGCGCGGTCGATGGCGGGCAGCATCTTGCTCATCGGCACGGAGAACGGATCGGCGAAGAGGATCGCCAGGCGCAGATCGCCCTCGTCGGCCAGCGGGCCGGAGATGTTGTTGAACAGCTGGTACGGGTCGTTGGAGCTGGCCGGCCAGTTCAGGTCGTTGTAGGTGAACGTGTGGGCACGGACACCCGGCAGGTGCGCCGCGAGCAGGGCGATGGCGGGCTCGGCCTCGACCTCGCTGTCGCAACCGATCACGCCGCCGGCCGTCGTGCCGATCGTGGCGCGCGGGTTCAGTTCGATCAGCACGTGGTTGGCCACGGCGTCGGCCAGGTGGGCGTGATGAAAGCTGAGCGTGATGATCAGCAGGTCAACGGGCGTGTCGCCCATCTGCTGTCGGATCGAGTCCAACGCCTCTTGGATCGCGGTCTCGGTGTCGTCGGTGCGGCTCAGCGCGTGGGCAAACTGCATGGGGGAGGTTTCAGACATACCCACAGCATAGCGTGGTTCGTGGAAGATGAGGGGCAGATAAGTGACGGTTTCGTCTTAGGGATCGGCTTTTCCCGTAGCCACGCGGTAGAGGCGGCTGTGGCGGACGCGGGCGGCGTCGACCAGCTCCGTGTAGGGCTGGTGGTGTCAACCAAGGTCGGGATCAGCGGGCGGGGCGGGCCTTGTGCCGCGTGCGCGTGTCGACCATGCGGATGAGCACCTCCTGCACGACCGTGGCGTA
>JANQJT010000050.1 GCA_028281485.1 Phycisphaeraceae bacterium | reverse complement strand
AAGGCGGACGCGCTGGTGGGTGCGAGGCAACCTGCGATTTCATGAGCGGTGCGAAGCCGACCATCTTCTTTGCCGGCGGGGGGACGGGGGGGCACTTGTATCCATCGTTGGCTGTGGCGGAGCGGTTGGGCGACGCGGTCGAGCCGCGGTTTTTCTGTTCGCTGAAGGCGGTGGATGGTCGTGTGCTTGAGCCGACGGGTTACCGGTATACGCGGTTGAGTGTGCGGGGGTTGGGTGGGAATCCGTTGGGGTGGCCGGGGTTTTTGTATCGGTTCAAGTCGAGTCAGTGGGTGGCGCGGCAGGAGCTGCGTGAGGCGGGTGCGCGTTGCGTGGTGGCGATGGGTGGTTACGTGAGTGGGCCGGTGGTTTATGCGGCGCGGGGATTGGGTGTGGGGGTGTTGTTGGTGAACCTGGACGCGACGGCGGGTCGGGCGAATCGCCGGCTGGCGCCGATGGCGGATCGTGTGTTGAGTGTTTACGACGAGCCGGGGCTTGGGGTGGCGTACGAGAAGATCGGTTTTCCGATTCGAGATGCGGCGCGTGCGACGGAGCGGCGGGAGGCGGGGGAGGGGGGGAAGCCGACGCTGCTGGTGACGGGTGCGAGCAGCGGGGCGAAGACGATCAACGAGGCGATGATGGAGCTGGCGGAGCGGGGAGAGTTGGGTGAGTGGAAGGTGATACACCTGACGGGGATGGGTCGGGCGGAGGATGTGCGTCGGGTGTATGGGGAGCGGGGCGTGGAGGCGGAGGTGCACGAGTATGTGGATGGGATGGGTGAGTTGTGGGGTCGTGCGGACGCGGCGGTGAGCCGGGCGGGTGCGGGGAGTGTGGCGGAGGCGGTGGCAAACGGTGTGCCGACGGTGTTTGTGCCGTATCCGTATCACAAGGACGCGCACCAGCGGTTGAACGTGGAGCGGTATGAGCGTGCGGGGGCGGCGGTGTGTCTCACCGATGCGATCGATCGGCGAGAGAATGCGGATCGGTTGGGGCGGGTTTTGCGTGAGATGCGGGGTGAGCGGGCGGTGCTGGCGGGGATGCGGGATAAGCTGAGAGCGTTTGCGGGCGAGGACGGCGCAGAGGCGATCGCGGGGGCGGTGCGGGCGGTGATGGGGGGTTAACGGGCGAGTAAGTGTTGGTTATGGCTCGATTTGGGAATTGGGTTTATAATGTCTTATGGCTCGAAAAAGGGCTGATTTGGACCCATACGCATGACAAACTCCACCGGCACGCGTGCCGCGATTGATTTGGAAGCATTGACCGCGCCCGCGTCGGGTGTGGAGGACTACCTGGAGCGTTACCTGGACGAGCGGGCGCTGCCGGGGAATCTGCGCGAGGCGACGAAGTACGCGGCGTTGGCGCCGGGCAAGCGGATGCGTCCGCTGCTGGTGTTGTACAGCTGCCGAGCGGTGGGTGGTGAGATGGAAGCGGCGATGGCGCCGGCGGCGGCGATCGAGATGATCCACGCGTTCTCGCTGGTGCACGACGATCTGCCGGCGATGGATGATGATGATTTGAGAAGGGGTCGGCCGACGCTTCACGTGAAGACGAACGAGGCGATGGCGATTTTGGCGGGTGATGCGTTGATGGGGTTGGCGTTTGAGATGTTGATGACGCGGGTCTCGGATGCGGAGCTGGCGCGGGCGGTGCTGGGTGAGCTGGCTGCGGGGACGAACGACATGGTTGCGGGTCAGGTGTACGACACGCTTCCGGATTTTGAAGAAGGGATCGAGCCTTTGGAGCGTTTGAAGGCGATCCACCGGCACAAGACGGGTGCGTTGATCCGGGCGTCGTGTCGGATGGGCGCGATGATGGGTGGCGCGGACGCGGGGCGTCTGGCGTCGATCACGGCTTACGGTGAGGCGATCGGTCTGATGTTCCAGGTGGTGGATGATTTGCTGGATGTGACGCAAACGACCGAACACCTGGGCAAGACCGCGGGTAAAGATATAGACCAGGACAAGCTGACGTATCCGTCGGTGTTGGGCCTGGATGGGACGCGCGGGGAGGTTCGGCGGTTGTCGGAGCTGGCGCACGCGTCTTTGGAGGGGTTCGGCGAGGCGGCGCGCCCGCTTCGGGACTTGTGTGATTATATGTCGATCAGGACGAACTGATGATGAGCGATGTGGTGCGAGATCTCAGGCGGCGCGGCGTGGTCAAGGGTGTTGCCGCGCGCTGGGCGCTGCTGAGCACGGACGCGTGAGACGCACGCTTGTCGTGAGCAAAAGGAAAGGCCGGTAGAGAACCATGACAGACTCCCTTCTTTCGACGATTCAGTCGCCCGCGGATTTGCGGGAGCTTTCGATCGATCAGCTGAATGATTTGGCCGGAGAGATGCGCGAGGCGATCTGCAACCAGGTGTCGCAGACGGGCGGTCACCTTGCGCCGAACCTGGGTGTGGTGGAGCTGACGATTGCGCTGCACACCGTGTTCGACTTCGGTCAGGATCGTTTGCTTTTCGACGTGGGGCACCAGTGCTATCCGCACAAGCTGATCACGGGTCGTTACGAGAAGCTGGACCGGCTGCGTATGCGCGGTGGGATGGCGGGGTTCCCCGAGCCGATGGAGAGCGACTACGACCTGTTCAGTGTCGGTCACGCGGGGACGGGGATCAGCACGGCGGTGGGCATGGCGCGTGCGAACCAGATTTTGTCCGAGCGCGGTCAGGAGGATCATCGCCACGTGGTATCTCTGGTGGGTGATTCATCGATCGTGAACGGGCTGGCGTTGGAGGGGTTGAACCACGCGGGGACGCTGAACCGGCAGATGCTGGTGGTGTTGAACGACAACGGGATGTCGATCGGCAAGCCGCAGGGCGCGCTGGCGGGGTATTTTGACAAGGTCCGCGTGAGCCAGACCTACAAGGACTGGAAGGCGCGTGCGCACGACATCCTGAAGAAGATGCCGGGTGGTGAGGTGCTGGAAGAGGCGTATCACCGCCTGGGCGAGGTGGCGAAGGCGGCGCTGGCGCACGACCACATGTTTGAGCATTTCGGTCTGCTGTGTCTTGGGCCGATCGACGGGCACGACATGCGGACGCTGATCGAGATGTTGGAAGAGGTGAAGCAGATCAATCGTCCGACGCTGCTGCACGTGAAGACGGTGAAGGGCAAGGGCTTTGAGTTTACGGAGGGTGACGCGACGACGTTCCACTCGCCCAAGCCTTTCGTGGTGAACGGTTGCAGCGTGGAGGTGCAGAGCGGCGGGCGTTCGTTTACCAGCGCGTTTGCGGACGCGATGGTGGGGCTGATGAAGGAAGACGAGCGCGTGGCGTGTGTGACGGCGGGGATGCCGGACGGGACGGGGCTGGTGAAGGTGATCCCGCAGTTCCCGGAGCGTGCTTTTGACGTGGGCATCGCGGAGAGTCACGCGATGGACATGATGGCGGGGATGGCGAAGGGTGGGATGAAGCCCTTTGTGGTGGTTTACTCGACGTTTACGCAGCGTGCGTTTGACCAGCTGTTCCAGGAGGTTTCTTTGCAGGGTCTGCCGGTGCGTGTGTGCATGGACCGGGCGGGCCTGGTGGGCGGCGACGGCGCGGTGCACCACGGTTTCCTGGATATCTCGTTCATGCGGAGCCTGCCGGGGATGGTGATCCTGGCGCCGTATGACGAGCCGACGTTGAACGCGTCGCTGGAGTTTATGCGTGGGTATGACGATGGGCCGAGCGCGTGTCGTTACCCGCGTGACAACGTGGCGACGGAGCCTTTCGCGGCGGAGCCGGAGCCTTATGAGCTGGGCAAGGCGGTGAAGCTGGTGGACGGTAAGGACGCGGCGATCCTGGCGTTCGGTTTCCCGGTGAACCACGCGCTGGAGGCGCGCAAGGCGCTGCATCAGCAGGGCTACGGCGTGTCGGTGTACGACGGCCGTTTTGCCAAGCCGGTGGATCGTGAGTTGATCCGCGAGTTGATCGAGGCGGGTCGTCCGATCGTGACGGTCGAGGACCACGCGGTGATCGGCGGTTTCGGTTCGTGCGTGCTGGAGGCGGCGGCGGACATGGGTCTGGATACGCGGAAGCTGTTCAGGATGGGTCTGCCGGACGAGTACATCTACCAGGATTCGCGCGGGAATCAGCTGGCTGAGGCGGGCATCGACGCCGGCGGTATCGAGCGGACGGTGCGGACGATCCTGGAGACGGGCAGTGCGCCGGAGGCCGAGATCGGCGTGACGGTGCGGAGTTCGGCGTCGTCTGTGCGCGGCGTGTGATCGTGTGACGCCCGCACCATTCGGGTGAGCGACATGCTGGGTTATATCGATCCATTGGCGTGGTTGATCATCATGCTGCCCGTGCTGCTTGTGGGGTTTTTCGCGGTGGTGTTGGCAGTGGTCTGCCTGGTGGGGGCTTACGTGTGTTTCTACAGGTTCCTGCGCGGGATGGGGAAGCGGTCTGACAAGTGATGAGAGGGGTGGGGTGGGGGTTGATTGGTGGGGGGATTTTGGGGACACTGCCCGCCCACACGCCAGAGCAAAGGGAGCGATACGGTGGAAACGACGCTGATTGTTTTGAAGCCGGACTGCGTGCAGCGTGGTCTGATGGGCGCGGTGCTGAGCCGATTTGAGGCCAAGGGCATGCAGATCGTGGGGGGCAAGTTCATCAAGGTGCCTGAGGCGACGGCGAAGGAGCACTACGCGGAGCACGCGGCCAAGCCTTTCTTTGGTGACCTGATTTCGTTTATCACGTTGGCGCCGGTGCTGGTTTTGGCGGTGCGTGGGCCTGAGGCGATCATGACGTGCCGGAA
The DNA here is from genome assembly GCA_028281485.1 of Phycisphaeraceae bacterium. GTDB lineage: Bacteria > Planctomycetota > Phycisphaerae > Phycisphaerales > Zrk34 > JANQHD01. The sequence goes on along the minus strand of JANQJT010000050.1, from coordinate 74 downwards.
GATGATCGGCGCGACGAACGGCTTGAAGGCGGACCCGGGTACGATCCGCGGGGACTACGGGGTGAGCGGTCAAT
>JANQJT010000035.1 GCA_028281485.1 Phycisphaeraceae bacterium | reverse complement strand
CCGCTCCGCCACCTCGCCCTGCTCCACCACCACGCCCCCCAATAACATCTCTCGCTCCAACCCGCTGTCGACCTCTTCCAAAACCCACGGCGGCGTCGGCGCCTCCGGCAGGTTCCGCAACGCCGAACGATCCTCCAGCATCGCGTACAACAACCGACCCAGCCCCGGGTCCGCAGCCATCCACTGCTCGACCTTCTCGCGGTCCTCGGGCGACAGCTCGCCCTCCACGTAGCCCAGTAGCAGTTTTTCATCGTATTCGCTACGCATATCGTTCATTCGTCCGCCCCATACGCTTTGTCGGCAGGCGAACGCTCCAATTCAACCATCGCCTGTCGCAGCGCCAGCCGCGCCCGAAACAACCGGCTCTTGACCGTCCCCAAGGGCACGCCCAGCACATCGGCGATCTGTTCGTAATCCATCTCCTGCATATCCCGCAGGAGGATGACGCTCCGAAGCGGCACGTCCAGCCGATCGATCGCCGCCATCAGGCGATCGACCCGCTCCCTATTTTCGACGCCCAGCGACGGCTCAGGTTCCCGCTCGTCGGCGATCATCATTTTCAGGGCCGCCGCCTGGTCCTCCCCGCCCGATTCGCCCCCGTCCAGGCTCGCCGCCCGACGCACCTTCCGCTTGCGCAGGTGGCTGATCGACACGTTCATCGCGATCCGGAAAAGCCACGTGCGAAACTTGCTCTGGCCGCGGAAGTCGTCGATGTGCTCGATCACCTTCATCAGCGTGTCCTGGGCCAGCTCCGCCGCATCAGAGGGATTGCTGACCATCCGCAGACACTGCTGGTACACCTGCTTGTGATACGCCCCCAGCAGCTCCCCCAGCGCACCGCGATTGCCCACCCGCACTTGGTCGATGAGCTGGCTCTCGCGTTTCGGATTCAGAGGCGGCTGGTGCACCATGCAAGCGGGCCCCGATCGGGGTTCACATCCTGTTCCTGCGGCCGAGACTGTCTTCGCGTGCGGCCCGCTGGTACTATGACCGCCTGGCAACTACCGGTCAATACGGACACCGCAATGACATCGCACGATACCTACGTCTCCCCACTCGCCAGCCGAAACGCCTCGCCCGCCATGCAAGCCATCTGGTCGCCGCAGCGCAAGTTCGCCACCTGGCGCAGGCTCTGGCTCGCCCTGGCCGAATCCGAAAAACAGCTCGGCCTGGACATCTCAGACCGGCAGATCGACGAACTCCGCCAACACCTCGACGACATCGACTTCGACGCCGCCGCCGCCTACGAGAAAAAACTCCGCCACGACGTCATGGCACACGTCCACGCCCTCGGCGACGTCGCACCCAACGCCCGCCCCATCATCCATCTCGGCGCCACCAGCCAGTACGTCAACTGCAACACCGAGCTCATCCTCATCCGCGACGCCCTCCAGCTCATCGCCGGCAAGCTCGCCGCCGCCATCGACGCCCTCGCCACCTTCGCCACCGAGCACCGCGACCTGCCCACACTCGGCTTCACCCACTACCAACCCGCCCAGCCCACCACCGTCGGCAAACGCGCCACGCTCTGGGCGCAGGACCTGGCCATCGCCCTCGAAGAGATCGAACACCGCATCGATTCCCTCCGCTTCCGCGGCGTCAAGGGAACCACCGGCACACAGGCCTCCTTCCTCGCACTGCTGAACAACGACCACGACAAGGTCGAACAGCTCGACGCACTCGTCACAGAAAAAATGGGTTGGGACCCGGCCAAACGCTTCGCCGTCACCGGACAGACCTACCCCCGCGTCATCGATGGCCTGGTCGCCGCCTCACTCGCCGCCGCCGCATCGGCCGCCGCCAAGTTCGCCACCGACATGCGCCTCCTCTCCAACCGCAAGGAACTGGAAGAACCCTTCGAGACCAGCCAGATCGGCTCGTCCGCCATGCCCTACAAGCGCAACCCCATGCGCTGCGAACGCATCTGCGGCCTCGCACGCTTCGTCATCGGCCTGACCCAAATCCCCTACACCACCGCCGCCGAGCAGTGGATGGAACGCACGCTCGACGACTCCTCCGTCCGCCGCCTCTCCCTGCCCGAGCCCTTCCTCGCACTCGACGGCACGCTCGACATCCTCATCAACGTCGCACGCGGCATCGTCGTCTACGAAAAGACCGTCGCCGCCAATCTCAACGCCGAACTCCCGTTCATGGCCAGCGAAAACCTGCTCATGGCCGCCGTCAGCAACGGCGCAGACCGCCAGGAGGTCCACGAGGTCATCCGCACCCACGCCCAGGCCGCCGCCGGTCGCGTCAAGCGCGAGGGCGCACCCAACGACCTCATCGAACGCCTCGCCGCCGACGAACACTTCAAGGGCATCGACCTCGACAGCGTCCTCGACGCATCGCTCTACATCGGTCGCGCCCCCCAGCAGGTCGACGCGTTCGTTTCCGCCGTCGCAGACCCCATCCGGGCCCGATACGCAGGCGCACTCGACACCGACGTACAACTCAAGGTATAAATCCCGCTTCTCCATATTTCTCACCCCCCTACGGAGCCTGTCATGCCCGAACTACTGCACGGCGAAATCACCAGCGACATCATTCAGGACGCCATCGATGTCCACAAGGAACTCGGCCCCGGCCTGCCCAAGAAGGCCTACTCCGCCGCCCTCAGCCACATGCTCAAGCAGCAGGGACACGCCGTCGAAACCGACGTCGAGCTGCCCGTCCTCTTCCAGGAGCAGGAGTTCGAATGCGGCTTCACCGTCGACATGCTCGTCGACGACAACGTCCTCGTCGAGATCCGCTGCCTCGAGCGCATGAACACCTTCCACGAGGCACAGTTCCGCTCCATCCTCAAGCAGTCGGACATGGAAGTCGGCCTGATGATCAACTTCTACTCCCGCCGCCTCCGCGACGGCCTGCGCCGCCAGGACATGGCCGAACGCTCCGAGCGCATCGAACGCAACCAGCAGCGCGCCGCAGAAGAAGCCGATGACGCCCACACCGAAGACGTCGCCGTCGAGGTCGAATCCGCCAGCGAAACCGTGACCGAAGAGTAATCCGCGCCGGGCCCAACCCCCAACCCTCAGGACACAAGCCCGATCGTGAACCCGATGGCGCTGCTATACCTGATCGGCGGCTTCGCCCTGCTCATACTCGGCGGCGGGTGGCTCGTACGCGGCGCCGTCTCACTCGCACGCGCGCTCGGCGTCAGCACGCTCCTCATCTCACTCACCGTCGTCGCCTTCGGCACCAGCGCGCCCGAGCTGGCCGTCAACGTCATCGCCGCCCTCAAGGACAACAGCGGCATCAACTTCGGCAACATCATCGGCTCCAACATCGCCAACATCGGGCTCATCCTCTCCATCACCGCCCTCATCGCACCCGTTGTCGTCCACAAGTCCGTCATCCAGCGCGAGATCCCCTTCATGCTCGTGGCCACCGCCGCCACCTGCGCCATCGTCGCCGACACCCTCTACCGCGATGTCCCCGTCGCCAACCTCTCACGCACCGACGGCATCATCCTCCTCGCCTTCTTCGGCGTCTTCCTGCTCTACACCCTCCGCGCCGCCCTTAACCAGCGCAACCAGCCCGACGCCTTCGCCGACGACGTCAACGCCGAACTCGCCTCCAAACCGCTGTCCCTACCCACCGCCGCGCTGCTCACGCTCGTGGGCCTCGCCGGCGTGATCTTCGGCGGTGACCGCGTCGTCGCCGGCGCCGTCACCATCGCCAGCGACCTCGGCGTCACCCAGACACTCATCGGGCTCACCATCGTCGCCGTCGGCACCAGCCTGCCCGAACTGGTCACCTGCGTCATCGCCGTACGCCAAGGCCACACCGACATGGCCATCGGAAACATCGTCGGCTCCAACATCTGGAACCTCCTGCTCATCCTCGGCCTCTCCGTCACCATCGGCCCGTTCCCCCTCCCCGCAGGCGGCGCCACCGATGTCCTCGTCATGGCCGGCCTCTCCCTCGTCATCCTCCCCCTCGCCATCCGACAGCGCAACATCACACGCACAGAAGGCGGCATCCTCCTGGCCGTCTACCTCTTCTACATGGGCTTCAAGATCGCCACCGCCGCCCCCCCCAACCCC
>JANQJT010000316.1 GCA_028281485.1 Phycisphaeraceae bacterium | reverse complement strand
GGGCGGGCGTGAGGCCGACGAGGTCCACGACAAGACCCTGATCCAGAAGCTGTTCGACGAGATCGGCCCGCGCTACGCGGATCGCCCCGGCGGCTACAGCCGGATCATCCACCTCGGCACGCACCGTCTCGGTGACGCCGGTCGCCAGGTCGTGTTGCAGTTGGTCGGTGAGGACGACGAGCGACCCAAGCCGCGTGCGACCAGCCGTCGCCGCAAGGCCGCCGACGCCCGCACCGCGTTCGCCGCCAAGGCCCGCAAGGGCGGCACCGAGGAAGAGGCCGACGTCGCCGTGGCCACCGAAGAGCCCCCAGCAGACGAGTCGCCCGTGGAGGAAGCCGTGACCGAAGAGGTTGTGGAAGAAACCACCGAGGCCCCCGTAGAAGAGGCCGCGACCGAAGAGGCGTCTGCCGAGGAAACCCCGGCTGAAGAAGAAGAGAAGAAGGAAGACTGATCCCCTTCTCTTAACCGATGAATCACAAGGCCCACCACGCGGTGGGCCTTTTTTATTCCACATCCCGGCGCCCGTGTTATGCTATTGAACACAATCCTACGGAGCACGCGCGATGTCCAACGTCTACCCGTCCAACCCCGATTGCATCTTCTGCAAGATCGTCGCCGGCGAGATCCCCTGTCACAAGGTGTACGAGTGCAGCAACGTGTTGGCGTTTCTCGACATCGGCCCCTTGAGCGAGGGCCACGTGCTGGTCATCCCCAAGGGGCACTGGGAGACGCTGGAAGCCGTGCCCGCGCCGATCGTGGCCGAGTGCGCGATCGTCTGCAAACGCGTCGGCAGGGCGGTGGCGAAGGTGACGGGTTGTGCGGGGTGGAATCTGTTGCAGAACAACGGCGCGGTCGCGGGCCAGGAGGTGCCGCACGTGCACTTCCACATCATCCCGCGAGCCGAGGGCGATGGGCTGGGTTACCGCTGGAACGCGGGTGCGTTGGATCAGGACAGGGCCGGCCAACTGCGCGACGCGATCGCCGCGGCCGCGGACGAACTGGCCGATCAGACCGCGCCGCAGGAACTCTGAGTCTGGCGGGAGCGACGATTCGCAGGAATGACGTCCGCTACGATCACGTGCGTGCCGAACAGCACCATCGACCACAGCACGGTCGCGATCAGGTGATTCTTAAAGAACGGAATGGCGTTTTCGTAACACAGCAACAGGCCGCTGAGATTCTGCTCGTACATCCCCGCGCCCATGAACTTCCAGTGCGCGAAGTTGGTGACGCCGAAGAACACGACCGACGCGAAGAAGGCCATCGTCGTGACCGCCAGGCCGCCGGTGCGGATAACCATCTTCTTGTATCGCAGCACGCGACCGGCCAGCGCCATCAGCGCGAAGCAGCCGTACACCGAAACCATCACCGGCCAGCTGTAGAAGCCGATGACCGCATCACACAACAGCATAATTGCGAGGGGGGCGACCACCGCGAGAAGCCTGCTGCAGAAGAAGAACCCAGCGAACAGCGCCGCGGCCATGACGGGCGTGGCGTTGTAGGCGTGATCGAACAGGCGACCGGCCACGCCGAGCGCGACTAGGGCGGTGAGCACGAGGAGCGTCGTGGTGAATGAGCGGGCGGGGGTCTTGTCGCGGGTGTCCATCACGGTTCCTTCCATGTCGTGAACTTGAGCGTGATCACGTCGTCGGCTTCGAGCTCGGCGGCGCCAATGCCGACCTTGCCCATCTCGCCGTCGCTCCAGTATAGCCAATTCCGCGCCGCACGCCCCGACCCGGTGTTTTTCAGGTCGTCGATCCGTGTCAGCAGTGACATCTTCCCCCGCCCCTTGATCGTCACCTCGATCCCGCGCGGGTGCTGGGCCGCCAGTTGGATCGCGTCCAGCGCGGTCATGTCGCCCTCCCACGGCAGGGCGGTGAAACACTTTTCCACGCCGTCGTTGTAATCGACGATCAGGCAAACGGTTTTGGGTTTTTCTTCAACGGGTCTTTCGGTCTCGGCCCCGGCCAGGCCGATGCCCACCGCCATGAAGACCGTCATCAGGATCGCACGCATAGCTTTTTGTTTCGTCGTCATCGTTTGATCTTTCAGTGAGGAATCAGCCGATTCTAAACCGGTCGCCCCCGCTGACCAAGGCGGCCGATTGGCAAGTATGCGATCGGGCCGGTGGGGCGGGGCAGACGTGCGTTTCGCCGCGATGTTACGCTTGTGATGTACCGCCGGCGGGCGATAGAATGGGGCACCATGATCGAATACACCCTTCCGGTATTGGCTGATCTCGAAGACGTCATCGTTCCGCTGGTGATCGTGATTATCGCGGTGATCGGATCGATCATGAAGTCGATCAAGGAATCGATGGAATCCAAGCAGAAGAACAAGCGTCCGCAGCGTGGCATCAAGGACGAGGCGGAGAAGTCGACCGCGTCGCAGCGTGCCCGCGAGTTGGCCGAGCAGCGTCGCAGGAAGCTGCAGGAATTGGCCCGCCGCCGCGAGGCCGGTTCGACCAGCGAGAAACCCGCTAGGCCGCGCCGTGAGCCGCTGCCTTCCAGCCAAACCGAAGAGTCGGACTACGACCGCCGGATGGCCGAGCGTCGCGAGCGGGCCGAGGCCGAACGCATGCGTCGCGCCCGTGAGATGGCCGAGCGCCGCCAAGCCGAGATGACCGCCAACCAGCGTCGCGAAGAGCTCCGCGAGTTGGCCCAGCGACGGGCCGCCGCCCAGCGCGAGCAGCGTGATCAGGAACTGGTCCGGCAGACCCGTCTCCGCGAACAGCTCGCGCGCCGTGAGGCCGAGCGCTCCGACCGCATGACGCCCTTGCCTTCCGAGCCGGGCCACGACTCCGAAACCGTGCACCGCCACGTCGCCGACGCCAAGCGGACCGGTGTGAAACACGCCAAATCGTCTCACGCCGACTGGGCGCGCAAGCTCGCTGGCGCCAGCCCTCGCAGTCTCCAGCGCGCCATCATCCTCACCGAAGTGCTCGGCACGCCCGTGGGCATGCGTGATCTCGACGGTCAAATCGGCGCCAGCCGGTGATCAATTTCAACAAGATGGTCCGAGATATGCCCGCCTTATTAACTGCCATACAGGCGGTGTGCTGATATAATTCCCGCCCATGGCCAAGAAAAAGACCAAGAAAAAAACGTCTTCGTCGTCCGTGCCCGCGCACCTGGCGGCGCGCGTCAAGAAGCTGCGCCATCGCATGGGCGAGCTCGACCTCGACGCCTACCTGATCAACTACCACACGGACCAGCGTTACCTCACCGACGCGGAGCTGGAAGACAGCTGGGTGCTGGTGACGAGCCGCGCGGTCTGGGCGCTGAGCGACTTCCGATTCGATGAGCACCTCGACCAGGCTGCGCCGCACGTGAAGAAGGTCATCCGCTCACAGGCCGACACCGCCGGATCGCTGGGCATGCTGGCCGGCGACCTGAAGCTCAAGGCGATCGGCTACCAGGCCGAGCACACCACGATGCAGCAGTACAAGGCCATCACCAAGCACATCGCCGCGTCGAAGCTGAAGGCGACGCAGGGCGTGCTCAACGAGCTGCGCGCGATCAAGGACGACGTCGAAATCCGTCAGATCAAGCGTGCGATCAGCGTGATGGAGCAGGCGTTCGTACAGACCGTCAGCCAGATCCGCCCGCAGATGAGTGAGCGCGAG
>JANQJT010000304.1 GCA_028281485.1 Phycisphaeraceae bacterium | reverse complement strand
GACAAGCATGTCCGGGTCGTTCCAGTTGCCCGGTCCGGCGAACATTTCCAGCCCGGCCTGGCTGAAGCCGATCCACGACATGCTGCTCCAGGTGTCGGTGATATCGCCGGTGGTGCGCCAGGCGTGACCGCCGACCTTGTCGCCCCAGGCCGAGACGGACGCGGCGCCGTACTGGCAGAGGCTGTAGACGATGTCGCGGTCCTGTGCGCGCAGCGCATCGCCCATGAGCTTGTAGGGCTTGGTGTGATCGGGCAGGTGATCGGAGTTGATGTTGACGATCTTGTTGTAGCCGCACCAGTCGTACTTGAGGTAGTCCACCCCCCACTGGGCGTAGGTCTCGGCGTCCTGTGCCTCGTGACCGTAGCTGCCGAAACACCAGCCGCACGTCAGCGGACCGGGTGAGGAGTAGATGCCGAACTTGAGCCCGCGTTCGTGGATGTGTTTGCCGAGCCCGACCATGTCGGGGAAGCGGTGGTTGGGGACGATGCGGCCGGTGTCGTCGCGCGCGGGGCCGGCCAGATCGGGGTATCGCGGCGATCGGTCGCTGTCGCCGTAACGCTCCTGGTACTCGGGCGTGTCGGGGGCGGGCTGACGCTGCCAGTAGTCGACGACGTTGACGTAGCTCCAGCCGTGGTTGATCAGGCCTGTCTCGACGAGGGCGTCGGCGGCGTCGCGGATGTTCTGATCGGTCACGGCGTGGGCGAAGCAGTTCCAGCTGTTCCAGCCCATCGGGGGCGTGAGTGCGATGCGATCGCCGACGACCAGGCGCAGCGGCTTGGTGTCTTCGCCCAGGTCGTTGATCGCGCGAAGCGTGATGTTGTAAGTGCCCGGCTTGGTGACGGAGCCGCTGAGCTGACCGGTTTCCGGATCGAGGGTGACGCCGGCGGGCGTGTCGTCGGCCTCAAAACGCATCGGCCGATCGCCCGTGGCGGGGACGCGGAAGAGGATCGGGTTGCCCGGTCGCACGCCGAAGACGCGTGCGCCGTTGATGCGGGGCGTGCGCGGGGGCAGGGGCGTGAGGATGTAGGGTTCCTCGACCTCCGGTGCGATCGCGCGCGGCTTGGCGCCGGTGTAAACGATGCGTGCGTCGGCCCAGTCGGCGTGGTCGTAGTTGATGCCGTCGCCCGTTGCCAACACCTGCAACACCAGCTGCTTCACGCCCGTAAGCTTCACGTTCACCTGCTGGGCGGCGGCGCCGGTGCGCAGCGTGTCGCTTTTCCACAGCTCCTTACCGTCGCCGACCAGGCGGAACCGTACGCTGCCGACGTCTTCACCGACCTCGTCGTCCACACCGACCCACGCCTCCAGCCGCTCGGCCTTGCCGTCCAGCTCGATCAGCCAGTTGCTCTCGGCGTGTGTGCCGACGCCGCGCTCATACTCACGACCCGCGATACGGATGGGGTTGTTCTCGATGCTGCGGTTGCGATGCGGCACGCCCCAGCCGATGCTCATGGCGCTCACATCCAGTTCGTCCAGCCAGACCGTCTGCTCCGCGTTCACCATGGTTGAAAGCACTCCAATGAGACACGCACCAATGATCCATCTGTTACGCATTTGACACTCCCGGGCGGGTGGGGCAATCGGGCACGTGGCATTATCCTCCGAGCCGGGTCGCGAGTAAACTAAATCGATATGAAGATCCGCTGGAAGCTGTTGATCTTGTTGCTTGTCGTCGCGGTGATCCCGATCATCGCGGTGCGCGTGATCGACGCGCTGACGATGTACCGGTACGGCAAAGACGTTGCCGCCCGGTCCCGCGCCTACCTGTACCGGGCGGCCGAGCTCGAGCTGACCGACATGCTCACGGGCCACTCCGACCTGCTCAGCAGCGAAGACCGCAGTCTCCATCTTATGCTCAAGAACCAGGCGAAGGAGATCGAGACGCGATACATCGGCCCGGTGCCGACCGATCACGACCGTGTATACGACTCGGCGCAGTTCCGTCCCGACGCGGATGATCCCCCGCCGGGATTGCACACCAACCCGCGATACAGTCGCCTGCGGTCCGACGGCACACGGGTCTCGCTGCCGATCAGCAATGCGGTGCAGGCCGTCCGCGTTCATCCCGAGGCGGATCGCCCAGCGCTCGCCGACGATATCGCGCGCCTCGCGGATATGACCGGGGTATACCGGGACCTGGGCGACAGTTTCGGCGACCTGATCCTGTGGCAGTACACGAGTCTCGAGTCCGGTGCGCACTTCTCGTATCCCGGCAAGGGGGGATACGACCCCGACTATGATCCGCGCCGGCGGCTCTGGTACGACCTGACCAAACGCACGCACACGCCCGGCTGGTATCCGCCCAGCTATGACGCCACCACGGGCCGAATCGTGCTCACCCTCGCCTGGCCGCTTGAGAAACCCGACGGCGGGTTTCTCGGTGTAACGGCCGTGGATGTGCCGCTGGGCGCACTGATCGCTCAACCCACAAATAGCGCCGCGTGGTCCGAGGCATCGGGCAGCATCACGCTCATGATGGCGCCGCTGAGCCAGCTCCGGGAGTTCGGCTTTCACCTCGACGATGAAGCCATCGCCATCGGGCGGGACGAAGACATTCAACCGGTGATCCTGCTCGACAGCGACGGCCCCAACGCCGGGGGCGACTGGCGTCAGACCATCGAGCTGTCCGTCCTTCAAACCGACGACGCGGCCGAGATGGCGACGATCCGCGACGACTTTCTCAACCAGCGCCGTGCCGTGCGCGAGGTGATGGTCGGTGGCGAACGGATGGTCTGGGCGTACGGGCCGATCGATGAGACAGGCCAGTCGATCATGCTGATCACCGTGCCCTACGCCGAGATCATTCGTGAAGCCGACACGATCGAGCAAGCCATGATGGGCGAGATGCGGGACTCGCTCAGGCGCAGCGCGATCGCGGTGGCGGTGGTTATCGCGATCGTGATCGGGGTAGCGCTGCTGGCGTCGCGCGCGATCAGCCGGCCCGTGATGATGCTGTCCAACGCGGCGCAGCGCATCGCCGACGGTCAGCTCGACACGCGCGTCGACCTGCGGTGCCACCGCAACGATGAGCTGCACCAGCTGGCCGAGGCGTTCAACGACATGGTGCCGAAGCTGCGCGACCGGATGGAGATGCGCAACTCGTTGCAGCTGGCGATGGAGGTGCAGCAGGCGTTGCTGCCGCAGCGGGGCCCGGCGATGGCGGGCTTCGATATCGCCGGCCACAGCATCTACTGTGACGAGACCGGCGGCGACTACTACGACTTCATCGACTACGAGCCGCTCGGCCCCGAGCGCATGATCATCATCGTCGGCGACGTCGTGGGCCACGGCATCGCCGCGGCGCTGCTCATGGCGACGGTGCGCGCGCTGGTGCGCATCCGCTCGACCGTGCCCAGCACGCTGGCCGACGCCATCGCCGACGTGAACCTGCACCTGTGTCAATCCAGCTTCACCGGCCGCTTCATGACCGCGTTCTGCCTGATCATCGACAAGGGGCAGAACAAGCTGCGCTGGGTCAGCGCCGGTCACGACCCGGCCATCGTCTACGATCCCGATGGCGATTCGTTTAGTGAGCTGGAGGGCAAGGACATCCCCATCGGCCTGGAGAGCGGCTGGACCTTTAACGAGTGTTACCGGGACGGGTGGAAGCCCGGCGAGGTCATCGTGCTTGGCACCGATGGCATCTGGGAGTGTCGCAACGAGGCCAACGACATGTTCGGCAAGGACCGGTTGCGCGAGCTGATCCGGCGTCACGCCGACGAGCCGGCCCAGGCCATCGCCGACGCCATCCAACGCGAGGTCAGGTTCTACCGCGGCCAGCGCGCCCAGCAGGACGACATCACACTCGTGGTGATCAAGGTGACCGGCTAGGGCTTCTTCTTTGCGACCAGCGTGTACATGTGCGGGATCGAATCGACGATCGATTCCGGCAGCTTCCATGAATTGACCGACACCTGCTTCATCGCCGCGAAGCGCGGGAATCCGCACTCAGCCGATTCCTCAAATCGCTCGATGGATAGACCCGCGTCCAGCGCCGCCGTGAGGACTTCACTGATCGGGTGCGGCCAGTCATGCGTGCGCGTGTTCTTCAGTTCGGCAGAGAGATCGGCGTAGGTCGCCGACTCGTTGAATACCGTCGAGGTCTCCTGCGCAAAGTAGGGATACATGATCTCGAGGCCCTTGCCGTCGGCGGTATCCTCGAAGACATCACCGAACGGGTGCACTTCGTTGAGATAGAGCACGCCACCGGGCTTGAGCAGCGCCGCGACGATCTCGGCCCAGCGCCCCACGTCCGGCAGCCAACACAGCGCCCCCGTCGTCACGAAAACCAGGTCGAACTTCCCCTCGACGTGGTCTAGCGTGTCATAGACGTTGCAGCAGACAAACCGTGCCGGCAGGTCGAGTTCCTTGGCCAGGTCGTTGCCGACGTCCACAGCGGGCTGTGAGAAATCCACGCCGACCGACTCGGCGCCAAGCCGCGCCAGCGACACCGTTTCCATGCCCATGTGACACTGCAGGTGGATGGCCCGCTTACCGGTCAGGTCGCCGATGTGTCGGACGGACTCTTCCTTGAGGCAGTGCCCGCCGGCTCGCAGCTGCGACAGGTCCTGCCGGTACATCTCGCTTTCGAGGTGAATCGGCACGCGCTCGTTCCAGTTGGCGCGGTTGTCGTCGAAGGCCTGTTGGTTCATGGCGAACGTCCTTGCGTGTTATTCCTGCAAAAACGGTCATCATCGCGGCCGCCGCGATCCCCGTCAAAATGCCTGCGACGGTTACGTCCCCCCCTTTATTCGCCGATGTAGGGTAGACAGTGTGTGCCCTGCGCACACCGGAGTAACCTGTGAGCAGCGAGAACCAGCTGGCGACCGAAGGGGCGAGCATTGTGGTCACGCCGGATCACATGCAGGCGATCCTGCGCATCGGTCACGCCACCGATCCGCAGTCGCTGAGCATCGAGTCGCTCACCGCACAGGCTAACGACGTGGGCATCGCGATGGGAGACGACACGGTCGCGCTGCTCACCGACGCGCTGGAACAGTTCAATCGAGACCGTCGCGACATCAAGGTCGTGATCGCCCAGGGCATCGAGCCGCAGCACGGCACGCCCGGGAGCATCGAGTGGCGCGAGGGTTTTGATCCCGCGACGCTGAAGACCGACAAAGCCGACGAAGAAGCGAGCGAAGACGCCGCCCCGCCGCAGGACGACGAGGACGAAGACGACGCGATCGACTTCTACAACCAGAGCACGTACCTCACCATCGAAGAGGGCCAGCAGATCGCTACGCTGATCAAGCCGGAGTCCGGTATGCCCGGTTTCGACGTGTACGGCCGGCGCATCCCGCCCAAGCCCGGCAAGACCTACCCGTTGCAGGCGCACCCCACGGTGCGCGTCGAAGCCGACGGCACGATCTCCGCTGCCATCGCGGGCCTGCTCACGCTTGACGCGACCCACATCCGCGTTGACCCGATCCTCCAGGTGCCCGGTGGCGTGAACTTCGCATCGGGCAACATCGAGTTCAACGGCACGGTGCTCATCGGCAACGGGGTGTGTGATCGGTTCACGGTCGAGTGCACCGACGAGCTGACGGTGAGCGGTCTGATCGAGGCGGCACACCTCAAGTGCGGCGGGAACTTCCGAGCCGGCGGCTTCGCCGGTCGCGAACAGGGCACGCTGACCGTCGGCGGTGACGCCAAGTGCCGCTACCTGGTGGGCGTGAAGGCGCAGATCGCCGGCGACCTGGTGGTGGAAAAAGAGATCATCAACAGCCGCGTTAATGTGAACGGATCGTTGTCGATCCGCAGCGGCGACCTGATCGGCAGCGAGGCTCACGTGCAGAACCGGGTGAAGATCGCCACGATCGGCAGCGAGGCCGGCGTGCCCACGACGCTGCGCATGGGTTACGTGCCCGAGGTAACCGAGCCGCTGAACCAGATCGAAGAGGTGCTGCCGCGGATCATCGAGAACATCGAGGAGCTCAACGGCCGCATCGACGAGCTGGACGGCCCCACCGATCAGCACCCCGAAGCGATCGCCATGAAACGCAAGGAGCTGACCAACGCCCGCGATCAGCTCCAGGGCAAGCTGGACCTGCTTCGCATGCGCTTCGACACGCTCATCGAACAGTTCAACGGCCAGAGCCGCGTCAGCATGGAGGTCTACAACGCCATCCATCCCGGCGTGAAACTCGTCCTGCCCTGTCACACGATCGAGTTCTACGAGACGCTGCAGGGCCCGCTGACGCTGTACCGCGCCAACGACGGTCGCATCCACGTCCACAACGCCTCCGGCGACGACCTGCAGTTGCCCGAGACCGCCCGCGTCACCCACACCCGCAAGTGGTGATCGGCTTTTCACACACACCACCAGATCGGTTACCCTCTTGGCCCTTCGCAAGGAGCCAAGCGTGTACCTGTTCCCCGCAATCGACCTGATCGACGGCCAGGTCGTCCGACTGCTCAAGGGCGACTACGACCAGAAGACCACCTACGGCGACGACCCCGTCGCGCAGGCGCAGGCATTCGCCGACGCCGGCGCAACCTACCTGCACGTGGTCGATCTCGACGGCGCCAAGGCCGGTCGGCCGGTCAACCTCGACGTGATCCAACGCATCTGTCACACCACGGGCCTGATCGTGGAGGTCGGCGGCGGCGTGCGCAACGACGAGACGATCAAGCAGCTGGTCGACGCGGGCGTGAAGCGCATCGTCATCGGCACGGCGGCGCTACGCGACTGGGCGTGGTTCGAGTCGCTGGCGAACGACCCGCTGCTGGCCAACAAGATCGTGCTCGGGCTCGATGCGCGCAAGGGCAGGCTGGCGGTCGAGGGCTGGCTGGAGACGACCGAGACGACGGCGCTGGAGGTGGCGCAGCGTGTGGACGGTTGGCCGCTGGCGGGTATTGTGTTCACCGACATCGCGACCGACGGGACGCTGGCTGGCCCGAACGTGGAACGCACGCGCGAAATCGCCAAGGCCACGAGTGTGCCGGTCGTCGCGTCCGGCGGCGTGGGCACGCTGGACCACCTGCGTGAGCTGCGCCCCCTGCCGATCTTCGGTTCGATCGTCGGCCGAGCGCTGTACGACGGCGCGTTCACCATCGAACAGGCTTTGCAGGTGGCCGAGCACAACGCGTGACCGATTCTTGGACGATGGGTCTTCGTGCCCTAACATATCCGAAATGCACCCGATCTTTGACGAGCGACGCTACCTGATCCCGTTCCGAGCGGTTCTGTTGCCGCAGATCTTCACCGATGTGCTGGTGATCGGTGGGGGCGTGGCGGGGCTGCGCGCGGCGCACGCCGCGGCGGAACACAGCGACGTCATCGTGCTGGCCAAGGGCAACCTGACCCAATCCAACACGGCCTGGGCACAGGGCGGCATCGCCGTGGTACTCGACCGGGAAGACTCCTTCGCCGCCCACGTGAAGAACACGATGGACGCGGGGGCGGGCCTGTGCAGCGAGGCGGCCGTGCGACAGATCGTCGAGGCCGGGCCCGATCGCCTGGCGGAGCTGCAGCAGTGGCAGATGCACCTGGACCGTGACGACGCGGGCAACTTATTGCTCGGCAGGGAAGGCGGGCACAACGCCCGCCGCATCGTGCACGCCCACGGCGACGCGACCGGTAAGGCGCTGGCCGAGGTGTTGATCCAGACCGCGGCGCGGCACGAACGCGTCCGGTTGTTCGATCACTGCTTCGCGCTGGACCTGGTGACCGAAGCCGGCCCCGGCACGCGGTGCGTCGGCGCGATCACGCACCACCCGATGTACGGCCTGCAGGTGATCTGGGCCAACTCGGTGATCCTCGCGTCCGGCGGGTGCGGCCGCATCTACCGTGAAACCACCAACAGCCCCGTGTCCACCGGCGACGGCCACGCCATGGCCTACCGCGCCGGCGCGGAGCTGACCGACATGGAGTTCCAGCAGTTCCACCCGACCACGCTCTACATCGCCGGCGCCTCGCGCGCGCTGATCAGCGAGGCGGTGCGCGGCGAGGGGGCGCACCTGGTCAACCGCGCCGGTCACCGTTTCATGACCGACGAACACGAGCTGGCGGAGCTGGCGCCGCGCGACGTGGTCAGCCGCGCCATTCTCGATCAGATCTCACAGAGCCCGACAGCCAGCGTCTATCTCGACGCCCGCCCCATCGGCGGCGAGCGCTTCAGCCAGCGGTTCCCCGGCATCACCAAACTGCTCCACGACTTCGATCTCGATCCCGGCAGCGACCTGATCCCCATCCAACCGGCCATGCACTACATGATCGGCGGCCTGCGCGTCGACGAACAGGCGCGGACGAACGTGCCCGGCCTGTACGCCTGCGGCGAGGTCGCCTGCACCGGGCTGCACGGCGCCAACCGTTTGGCCAGCAATTCCCTGCTGGAGGGGCTGGTGTGCGGTGAGATCGCGGGCCGCACCTGCGACGAGATGAACCAGGGCGCCACGCCCACGCCGTTGAAGATCGTCAGCGACATCCGTCCGTCCGATCGCAGCACGCTGGACGTGCCGGACGTGCACAGCTCCCTACGCAGCGTGATGTGGCGTCACGTGGGCATCCAGCGCACCGGCGAGCGTCTCAACGAGGTGCAGGAGATGT
>JANQJT010000259.1 GCA_028281485.1 Phycisphaeraceae bacterium | reverse complement strand
ATTGACGGCGCTGATCGCGGGGCCTTCCGACGGGGTCAGGTACAGCACCGTCAGCGGGCAAAGGCACCACAGCCAGAGCTTGGTGCTGCGCCGCCAAGTCGCCCACAGCGCCCAGACGCCAAAGCACGCGCCAGAGAGTGATGACAGGAGAGCTGCTCCGCCCGCGACACCCAGCGCCCACCACGCCAGACCGAACAGACCGGTCGCCGCTACCGCCGCAACGTGCCCGATCACTGCAAGCCCGAAGCAACACCACAGCAGGGCAATCACGAGACCAAATCTCGTCGACCTGGCATCTGACACGTGCGCGGCCGCCTGCGCGATCCGCCGGGCACCGACGAGCATCAAGGCACACCCCACAACGTCGTTGCTCAGATCGAACATGACCACGACACCACCGCCGTCCGTGATCTGGAGATCAACAACAACAACCCAAAAACCTATCATCACCCAGTGGAAGTGGGCGGCGATGTCGGCGATGGGGCCGCGGGGAGACATAAGACGAGTCTAACGCGAGTCGGCGCCCACCCGCGCGCACTCTCAGCGCCCGGCGCCGACATATAACAGCATCGAAGTAGAGCATCTACGGGCGTCTCCCGTCTCGGCGCAAGCTGCCTCAACCCCTCCAAGGGGTCCGCGGCGCACGCCACGCACCAGTCGGCGAACTCCAGAGGGTCGGGGTTCTGGGCGTCGGTTTGGGGTAGACCACGCCACCGGCGTTCGCGCCTGCCTACTTCTTCTCGAACTCAAACCCGCGCTTGCTTGCCGCTTCTCGGAGCGCCTTGATGATTGCGCTGTCGAGCGCGTCCTCGCCCGAGGCGCTCATCTCTCGACGCTTGTCGTCCACGTACGCGCGGCGCTGTTTGTCCAGTTCCTGGATCTGCTTCTGGATGCCGGCGCGACGCGACGCGAGCTCCGCGACGTACGCCTTGCGCTCGTCGAGGGACATCTTCTTCATGGACTCCGGGAGCAGCTTCTCGTCTATTTCGTCGAGATCGACCGTCTCTTCCTTCACGGCGTCCACGAGGTCCCAGTGGGCGTTTCGATAGAGTGCCGAGGACTTGGCGGCGATCCGCCCGAGCTCGGCGCCGGCGGCCGCCTGGCCGGCCGCCTTGTCCTGGGCGGACTGGCGGGCACGGCGCTGCGCACCTTCCCGCCCGTAGGCGATGTAGGTGCCGTTGAGCTGCTCGTTGAGCGCGCGGAGCTGGTCGTCCTGCGGCGCGGGGA
Organism: Phycisphaeraceae bacterium; assembly: GCA_028281485.1. Taxonomy (GTDB): domain Bacteria; phylum Planctomycetota; class Phycisphaerae; order Phycisphaerales; family Zrk34; genus JANQHD01. The sequence goes on along the minus strand of JANQJT010000259.1, from coordinate 1,321 downwards.
TGTGCACCATCTCCTGGTTCTGATCGATGTTCGCGTACCGCCCGTCGGCGAGTTGGGCGCCGTCGCGCCAGCCGGTCGAGACGCCCTCGTCGAACGGGCCGCAGAAGATCGTGTTGACGACGATCCCCTTGTCGATCGCGGCCGGCAGCGATGACTTGTAGTCGACCGGCCCCTGCGTGAAGGGCTCGTTGCCGGCGATCACGATCATGCGCAGGTCGCCGGCCGACGCACCCCATTCCAGGTGCTGGGTCGCCTCCTGGATGACCCAGCCGCAGTACTCGCTTCCGCCGCTCGTATTCAGGGCGAAGAGCTGCTCCGACACCGCGTCGAGGTCGGTGGTCAGGCCAAGCACCTGGCGGATGTGCCCGGTTTTGCCGTCAAGTCTGCTGTTGCCATATTCGTACAGGCCGACCCGCAGAATCGGACGGCTGCCCGCCTGCTTCGACGTCGCCAGCTCGTTGACGATGTCCCACAGGCGTGTCTTGGCCTGATCGATCAGGCCGTCCATGCTGTTGGATGTGTCGAGCAGGATGGCCAGCTCCACAACCGGCTCGCCCGGGATGGGTTGCGGCGTGTCGGGTTGCTCGTGCGCGGTCGCGGGCGCCAGACCCTGCCCCACCGCCGGCGTCACACACACGGCCATGCCCGCCGCGACCATGAGGCCCGCGGCACTCGTCCGGATCATCCTGAAGCTCATCGTGCGTCTCCTTTGACGGGCTCTGCCCGTCCATAGAGATACAGATTCCGGGCATGGCCGGCTGTAACGGACGTGTAACAGGTCGAGGCGAGGAACCAAATCGAGCGCCTGCATGGCTCCGCACGCGTGCGCCCGACAATCCCCCATCTTTCAACCATACCGCTCGGAAACTCGCCGTCCGAGACGGTATTGAATCAGCCTTTCCACGTCGGGCACGAGGTCATCACGCGCTCCATCACCGCCCGGACGCGTGGCATGTCATCGCCAAGGTGCTTCAATGTCGACCGAGCCAGGGCCCACCACGGTCCGGGCTCGTTCGAGTCAAGCCCGACGAGCCACTGGTCGCCGGCCGCTTGAGAATCGCCTTGGAACAGCGCATCGGCCTCCACGAGGTCCGGGATCTCTGCCGCAATCGACTCAGCCACGCCGACCGAGGCCCACTCGCACGGTGAGCCGCCAGCGCGCCGGCCCGACAAGATCACTGCAACGCCGCAGAGCGACGCGAACGCCAAGAACGTGCACGGTGACTCGCTCTGCCCGGTCGCCCGCTGGCGCTCTGCGCACCACGCCAGCACGTGGAGAACGGCTTCGATCGCTCCGTCACCGTGCTCAATCGCGGCACGC
>JANQJT010000242.1 GCA_028281485.1 Phycisphaeraceae bacterium | reverse complement strand
CGCGCATGGCGCCCTCGGTCTTGCCGAAGCCCAGGTCGCCGCAGATGAGCCGATCGGTCGGGGGGGGGCCGGTCATGTCCTTCTTGATCTCACCGATCGCGGCGAGCTGGTCGTCGGTCTCGGTGTAGGGGAACTCGTCCTCGAATTGCCTGGTCATCAGCGTGTCATCGGGGTAGCGGATGCCCGGCAGCGTCTGGCGGGCCGCCTGCACCTGCAACAGCTCCTTGGCCAGGTCGCGCACGGACTCGGCAACCTGCTCTTTCTGTTTGGACCAGCGCTTGCCGCCGAGCTTGCTCAAGGGGGGTCGGCCGGAAAAGCCACCGATGTATTTCTGGACCAGTTCGATCTGGCTGGCGGGCACGTGCAGCTTGGCTTTGTCGGCGAACTCGAGCGTAAGGTACTCCTCGCTGACATCACCCTTGCGCAGCGTGCGCAGGGCACGGAAGATGGCGATGCCGTGGTCGGCATGAACCACGTAGTCACCCACATCCAGATCAAAAAACGTCTCACCCCCGCCCCCCGAAGCGCTGCCCGAAGCGGACGGGGCTTGCAGGCCGCGTATCCTGCGACGCGTGGTGTACCGGTGGAACAGCTCGTGGTTGGGCACGAGCATCAGCGGCTTGTCGGTTTCCGATCGCCAGACAAACCCGCGGAACAGGTATCCGGAGACGATCTCGATCCGGCCGGCGGCCTGGGGGGTGTGCTGTTCGATCAGTTCCTGCAATCGGTCGGCTTCGCCCTCGGTCTGACAGGTGACCACGACGCGGTGGGCGGGGTCGTCGCCGGTGCCCAGTGCGGCATCGGCCAATTCACCGATCGCCTTGGGCACGGCCCGGTCGAACGGCATGAGCTTCTCGACCGGCAGATCGGCGTCGGGTGTCTGCTGCATACCGCCGTACTGGTTGACGGCGATGTTGGGCAGGCGGCCGAGGTGTTTGAGCACGGTCTGCGGCGCGATGATGCCGCGTGGATCGGTGATGCGTTCGTAGTAGCCGCGCGCCTGCTCGGCGACCTCGAGCGTCTCCTGGGTGACGACGATCCAGTCGTCGTTGAGTAGTGCCCAGAACCCTTCGACGCCCTCGTCGGTCTGTACGTGATCGATCTTTGCGCTGAGCAGGCGGACGCGTTCGAGGCGACGATCGGAGCCCATGGAATCGATGTCCACCTCGGCGATGGATTCGATCTCGTCATCGAAAAAGTCGAGCCTGACGGGCGGGACGTTGCCGGGTGGGAAGATGTCGACGATGCCGCCGCGGATGGCGTAGTCGCCGGGCTGGCCGACGGCGTCGGCGCGTTTGTAGCCGGCGTTCTCCAGCCAGTGTGTCAGCGATCCCTCCGGCCAGGTGTCGCCCGGCGCGAGCTGACGGACCATCGATCGCATGGTCTGGGGCTGGGGGATCGGCTGCATCAGGGCCTGGACGGTGGTGACGATGAGCTGGGGGCATCGGCCCTCGCGCATCTGTGAGACGAGCGCAAGCCGATCGGCGAGGAGTTCAAGCGAGACGTTGGATTCACCCGGCAGGACTTCCAGCGCGGGAAACGGCTGGGCGTCGAGGTGTCCGTAGAGGGCCAGGTCGTCGATCGCTTCGTCGACGTCGTCCAGGTGCGCGACCAGCAGCAACACGGGACGTTGGGTGCGACAGGCCAAGGCGCCGGCGGTGAGGTGGACGCTGGAACCCCATGCGCCGTGGGCTTCGAGGCGCACCGCGGGCGAGAGCCGATCGATCAGGCGATCGATCTGGGGGGCGCAGGTGAGCGTGTCGAGCCAGGGGTGTGTCATGGGCGTGATGTTCGGCGCAAGCGCAGGCGCGACCTACGGCGGCACGCGGCAGCCGGTCGTTAGCGGGTTCGGGTTGTCTCGTCGCGACCGCGGGGTCGCGGGTTACGCGTTTCGTGCTTCGGCGTCGATCTTGAGGACGGCGGGGATGGGGATCGGCATCGGGCCCTGTAGTGTATCGACAGACGGGCTCGCTGCCGACAGTTCTTCGGCGGTCGGTTCGCGGAGCGTGCGGACCATGGCGATCTCGTCGCAGGCGTCGTGCTTGGGGCAGCGAACGCACTCGCCCCACACCTTCTGCGGCAGATTCATCCGATCGGCCACGGCGAACCCGCAGCGCTCGAAGAACGCGCGTTCGTAGGTCAGTGCGAAGACCTGCCGCAGGCCCAGCGCGTCGGCGTTGTCGACCGCGGCTTCGACGAGCTGCCGGCCCACTCCCCCGCCACGCGCGTCGGGATGCACGGCCAGCGCGTAGACCTCGCCGATCGTGGACCACATGATCCGCAGCCCCCCCACACCAACGACGCTGCCCTCACGCTCGGCGACCCAGAAGTCGCGGAGGTGCTCGTACAGCTCGGCCATGGAGCGGTGGATCATCACGCCCTGCTCGGCGTAGTCGTTGATCAGGTGCACCATGGGTGCGACGTCGTGGACGTGGGCGGTGCGGATGGTGGTCATGAGCGGGCTCGCGTGTCGTTTAGGCGATTATAGTGCACAACATCGGCGGGAACAGCGAGATTGTGCTTGACTTTCCAACCGCTGACCGAGGTAATAGAGACAGACATATCTACGGTGGTGCTCGTGTGTGGCCCCGACATTTCCAAGACGTTTCCGTTGAAGGAGCGGTCGCATGAAGGTACACGAATCATGGCGTGACGAGATCGGTTGGGTGCTGGCGATGGTGGGCGTCGCGATGGTGGCGTTCGCGGTGATCGATCACCTGACGTGGGTCAAGCTCAACCAGCTCGTGGAGATGTGGGTCCTGGTGCTGGTGGTGGGCGTGTTGCTGGTGATGATCGGCTTCGGGCTGCACCTGGAAGCGCTGCCCCGTCGTCGTGAGCGGGGAGAGCAGGCCCCGGTCGCCCATCCGCCCCGCGATGCCGGTACCGAATAAGCTCTAAACGCAATCGAGACACACCAGGCATCCCGTAAACGCGTACGGGTCTTGAGGGCCGATATCGTGCGCGCGTCGCTTGCAACCCCGATATAGCGGATCATCGCGGCTCACCTGCTCGGTGCCGTGCGATTCCGTGAAATTGTCGCAATCCCTCTATCCCCACCTCAAGTCACAACCCCTACAGACCGAATGCGGTGAATAACACTTCATTCGTTTGTCTGCAACGAAACTGGGGAGGGGACATGGATACCACGTGGACCAGGAATGCGGCCGGACAAAGCATCTTCACACTCAGCGTCGTGGCGGTGTTGCTGGTGACCGCGACCGGTCGAGCCGAGATCACCGATGAACCGATCGGGGAAGACGAGCCGATCCTGCTCGCCGCGAACCACTCCGAAAACGAGTACGCCGACCTCGTGTTCGAAGAGCTGATCTCCGTCAGCATCTACGACACCGGCACGCTCACCGAAGTCTCCGAGCAAATGATCCCTTCGGCCTATACCACGATCAGCAGCGATCAGATCTGGCGCAGCGGTGCGCGCAGCCTCAACGAACTGATCGATATCTACGTACCCAACACGCAGTTCCTGCTACACCACTGGGAGGCGCCGCACCTGGGTGCGCGCGGGCTGATCAGCGACCGCGACGGACAGTACCTGCTCCGCGTCAACGGCCGAATCATGAACGAAAAAGGCCACTACGGCGCCCTGCCCGAGCGTGACCTGTCGCTGCTGGGCGACCTGCACCAGGTGACGGTCGTGCGTGGCCCGGGTTCAGCCACATACGGTCCCGGCGCGGTGTCGATGGTGGTCAACCTGACGACCGAAAACGGTCTTTTGTTCCAGGGCACGGAGGTGCGCGGCCGCGTCGGAGCGATCGAGGAGTTCTACGCCATCGAAGCCAAGCACGGCGTGAAGATCGACGAAGACACCGCCTACTACGGCTACTTCGGCATCGAAGAGTACGTCGGCGCCGATCAGGACTACGCCCCGTTCCGCATGAACAACTCGTTCACCACCACGTTCGGCTCGCCGGTCGTGGCGGAGAACGATGTGAACTACCCCATCAATCCGGCCAACCAGGCCTACCGAGCCCTGCCACGCATGAAGGCGCACCTGCACCTGAACGACGGTTCGATCGAGGCGTGGGTCCGCTACACGCGTGGCGGTTACGAGTTCACGCACGCGCAGCGCGCCGTCGCCAACCCGCCGTTCGGCTTCCAGGCGCCCGGCACGTTTACCAGCCTCAGCGACTTCGGCTCGAACCCCGGCCACGGCTACCAACAGCTCACCGCCTTCATCGGCTACACCCACGAGATCAACGAAGAGATGACCGCGGACTTGGCGTTCAGCTACGACCTGTTCGATCACGAACGCAAGAACTTCGGCGGCACGACGCCCATCTCTACGCGTGAGGACGAGTACTACTTCCGCGCGGTGGTGAACTGGGAACCGAACGACGAGCACAAGATCGCCATCGGCACCGAATACTCGCATGAAGAGTTCGGCCTGGACAGCCCCGGTTTTCCCGGCATAACCTCTCAGTTCGTCCTCTTCGACTTCCCGCTCGGCTTCGCCCCGGGCATCCGCTGGGCGGTCGACACGATCTCCGTCTTCGGCGAGGACCAGTACACCGTCAACGAGCGGTGGACCGTCTTCAGCAGCATCCGCATGGACGCCAACCGCTTCAACGACACCCTCTTCAGCCCGCGCGTCTCTGTGGTCCACACGCCCAACGAAGACGAGGCGTGGAAGTTCATGGCGTCGCGCTCCGTGCGTATGACGTTCGCCGAGGAACAGAAGGCCAACGACATCCTGGTCGGCAACCACAGCCAGCCCGAGATCCTGGACAACCTCGAGCTGCGCTACGAGCGACAGCAGGACGAGAACCTGTCCCTCGCTTCCAGCGTCTACTTCCACGCGTTGGACGTGGTCGCCTGGGACGGCGCAGCCAGCCAGGTCGGCGGCATCGGCCAGATGAAGAGCATCGGCATCGAGCTGGAGGCAACCTACGAGGACGGCCCGACGTTCGTCACCGCGTCGCACGGGTATCACTACCTGATCAACTTCAAGCCCGCGCCCGGCACGAGCCAGCTGCTGACCGCCGAGCCGTTCGGCGGCGAGGACCTGGCGGTGTGGTCACCGAACATCACGAAGGTCATCGTGGGCACGCAGCTCAACGAAGAGGTGCTGGTTGACGCGTCGCTGCGGGTCTACTGGGGCTTCCCCGGCGCCGAGGACCTGGACACCGTGACCCGTCTGACCGACGGCCTGTCCGCGCTCAACCTCAGCGAGCCGTACGGCATCAATGCCTACCTCAACTTCGGTATCCAGATGGAGCCGCGCGAGAACGTGACCCTGCGTGTCGACGGTTACAACCTGTTGGGTGTGATCGACGAGGCGCTGAACAAGCGGAACTTCGGCTTCGGCGATTACCACGACTACCGCATCCAGGCCCCGGCCGTGGCGGTGAGCGTCAAGATTGACCTGAATTAATCGGCTGAGTCAGCGTCGCCCGCTCGGCGGCGCGCGTCATCAGCGATTCCAGCGCGTCGCAACTCAACAGGTAACGCGGGTGCATGACCTTCGTGCCCAGCGCGAAGGCGTTTGCGCCGGCGTCGGCGTAGTCGTCGATGTCCGCCGGCTCGGTGATGCCCCCCCCACCGATGACGCACGTCGGTTCACCCTCATCACGCAGGTGGTTCTCACGGATATCACGGATGGCCTGCAGGGCGACGGGCTTGAGGGGTTTGCCGCTGACACCGCCGCGCGGCGTGGGCAGCGTGTTGCAGCAGTGATACGTCCGCACACCGGCGCTGTGGGCCTGGGCGAACAGCGTGTGGTAATTGACCGGCGGGACCTTGACGACAATCGACAGCCCCGTCGCCATCGCCCGATCGAACAGGTCGACCGGCCAATCGATCTGCCCGACGTTGGGACAGCTCATGTTCAGCTCAACGGCCATGGGCTTGATGTCGTTCATCCACTCCAGCAACTCGTACCAGTCGTCGTCCTTGAACCCGTGCACGGAGACGATCTTGTCGGCCACGTCGATCCGACCCGACCGCACGCGATCGACCAGCCAGGCCACGCCGGGGTTGCGCAGGCCGATCTGGTTGACCCACGCCTTGATGCGGGGGTAGTAGCGGACGGTCTTGAGGATGCGCCAGACGCGCCCTGGGACTGCCGATCGAGCGTATCGTGATCGTATCGAACGCCAACAACGTGCTGACCGAGTGGGTGCAAACCGGCTGC
>JANQJT010000235.1 GCA_028281485.1 Phycisphaeraceae bacterium | reverse complement strand
TCGCGGGCGGCTTCAACGGCTGGGCACCTGCGGCGACGCCGATGCGGTTGAACCAGAGATTGAACGTGTGGGAGGCGTGTGTGCCGCTGCCGCCGGGTCGTTACCAGTACCGGCTGGTGGTGGATGACGAGTGGATGACAGACCCGCACAACGCGACGGTGGAGACCAACGCGTTCGGCCAGACGAACAACGTGGTCGAGGTTCAAGCGGAGAACGCGTGAGCATGGACGATCGCAGCAGTACGGATGCGTTTGAGCAACTGACGGAGATGTACCTGACGGGTACGGACGCGGAGGCGGTGTCGCGTGAGGCGATCCCGGCGCTGCGTCTGACGCGGGACGAAGACGGACCGCGGGCACGGTCAAGGAGCGAAGCGATGCGCGTGGAAGGGGTGTTGGTCGGGCACCTTCCGGGATTCGCGAACCTCTGGGTCGGTCAGTACGCGCAGCGATTGGCGCGACAGAGCGGACCGGTGGCGGTGTTGATCGCGGAGCGCGGATCGGTCGAGGTCGAACTGTACACCGGTCGGGCGGTCGAGCCGGATCGGGGTGTGTGGGATGGGGCTGGGGGTTGGTCGCTGGGGCGTGTTCTGGATGAATTGGCTGAGCGTGTGCGGCTGGTGTTGCTGCGTCTACCGGTGGAGATGGACGCGGAGGCGTTGGCTTATGCCAATGCGCTGGATTCGATCACGCTGCTAACGGGCAGTGACGACGCGGCCGTGGTCGGCGGGTATCGGCGGCTGAAGGGATTGATGGCGGCGCGCGACATGGGGATCGGTGTGCCGCGTGTGAGGCTGTTTGTGTGTGGGTGTGATTCGCTGGACGCGGAGCGTACGGCTGAGCGTCTACATCGCACGGCCATCGAGCACTTGCGGATCACGCCGGCGCTGGCCGGCTCGCAACAGAAGATGGAGCCGGTGCGCAAGCAACAGCTCGGGCATTACGAGGTGGCATCGTCCTGGGAGGCGCTGGGGGTGTTGTTGCCGGATCGCGCTGCGGTGGGTAGTGAGATTGATTCGGTGGATGACCCGGAGGTGTTCGTCGAGGCGCACACCGAGCCGGAGCGCGAGCTGGAACTGAGCGACCTTGTGCTGGACGAGGAAGACCTGTTGGACGACGCGGAGCTGGAGGCGTTGGAGAGTTTCGCGGCGGTGTTCGAGGAGAGCCGATCGCGCGGGGGCGCTGAGGATGCGTACGATCGGGCGCTGGAAGAAGAGATCGCGGCGTACGCTGATGACGAAGAAGAGGCCATCACAGCGGGGCTTGCGGATGAGTACGAACAGGTAGAAACGGAAGACGATGTTGTACCTGCTGCGCCTGTTGCACCGGTGGATCGTGTTGAGATAAGTGATGAGCTGTTTACTCTGGCGCGGTATGTGGATGGCGCTGATTTGTTGGAGGTGCGTTGCCCGGCTCACGACGCGGTGGAGTTGGGGATTGATGGCGCGGGGCGATTGCATCTGATGGCGCGGACGAGCGCTGAGCCGCGCGATACGTTAAGGGAGTTGATGGATGCGCGGGCGTGGGCGGTGGAGCACGCGGAGGTTTTGCGTTTGACGCCGGGCGCGGGGGCGCTGGATGGCGTGGCTGAGCCGATGTTGCACGTGTTTACGGACATGCCCAAGGCGCTGGGTGAGCTGGCGTATCGGGGCAAGGCGGACAGCCGGCCGATCCGTTTGCACCTGCTGCTGCCGGTGACGGTGGGGGATGCGACCACGTGGTCGCACGTGGAGCTGAACTGATGATGTAAGTGATGCGCGAAATTATGGTGCGTTGTAGATCCGCTTGAGCAGGCGGATTTTTTTGTAGGTGTTGGGTGTGAGTGCGGGTTGGCCGAGCAGTTGGGCGAGGGTGAGTGATTCGATGAGTTGATTGAGCGGGCGGTCGAGCAGCTCGGCGACGGCCTTGAGCAGCTTGAGCAGATGGCGATCGATCTTGAAGCCGACCTGGGCGCGCTTGGGGGACTGTAGCGGTGTGAAGGGGCTGGCTGCGTGGGTGTCGAGGCGGTGTTGTGCGCGGGCGGCGGTGACACGGGAGTCGAGGGCGGTGGTGGTGAAAGCGAATGTGGTGGCGGAGTGAACGGCGCATCGGAGTAGGTTTTCGATGAGTCGGCCGAGCGTGAGGCGGTCTTGCTGGGCGAGTGTATGGAGGACGGCGACGAGGTTTTCGTCGAGTCTGACGCCGGTCTGGACGCGTGGAATCTGCATTGTGTGTTAAAAAAGCGAAGCTGGGCCTGATAGGGCGTTGCATTAGTGTACCACGGTACACAATTTTAATCGACTATCTGTCACATCTTCTCCAGATTGACCGGAGGTGTTTGGGGCAGAGGGAGTTAGGGCCGATATGTGGAGAGAAAAGTTGGCAAGAAGTGTGTGGTGGAGGGGATCAGGTGGAGGTCATGCGTCATCAGATGGGCGGGGGTCTAAGGCAGCAGGGAACGGGCAAACGGACCGTCAGTCAACCAGTCAACCAGTCAACCAGTCAACCAGTCAATCAGTCAATCAGCAAGTGTGTTAGCCAGCCAACCAGTCGATTTCTCAACTGGCTAGTCGGTCAACCAGTCGGTTGGTCCGTGAATCGGGCGATTGGGTGATTAGTCGAAATGAAGAGTCGGCGGTCATTGGCAGAGGCGTATTGTCATGCGATGGATGGGAAGGCCGGTTTTTCGTTGGGCTGATTGATGGGTGGAAGGGGGTTTTGGAATATATGAGATGGGATTTGGAGAAAGGTTAGCGCTGTCGAGACGGAGGTCGTTAATTGGGGGTGGGATTGTGTCGATTGTTTTGGGTGCGACCCCTGTGTCGGGTGGAGTGCGGTTTCAAGTGGGTTGGCTGACGCACCCGATAATGAAGGAATAGGTCACCTGCAGGGGTTGGCCGCGGCGAGCAGTGTGTCCGGCGTGACCGATTTGCGTGTGAGGTGACCCGATGCGCAAGAACGGCGCGTTTGCAACGGAGCGAGTCGATCCGGACTGGACGGCCCGCGTGTACGAGAGATACATGACCTTTTGGGCGTCGGATTACCTGGTGTGGCGCAGCGGTCATGGGTTTGAGTTAAGTCAGAGTCGGGCGGCTGGTGTGGAGAGCTGGGCGGACGATCCCGCGTGTGAGGCTGCGGCCGACGCGTGGGCGAAGGCAATGGACGGCTGACGGAGTTTGGCATGGGTCAGATAACCAGCAGTGTCGGATTGATCAGCGGTATCGACACGGGCGCCATCATCGATCAGTTGATGGCGATCGAGGGTCGTACGCGCGACCTGGTGGTGAACCAGGTGGAGATCCTCACGGCGCAGAAGACATCGTTCCTCGATGTCAATGCGCGGCTGAGCACGCTGGACCTTTCTGCGACGGCGTTCATCGACGAAGACAGCTTCGGTCAGAAGCTGGCAACCAGCAGCACGCCGGCTGTGCTGAGCGCGTCGGCGGACAACGATGCGCCGATCGGTTCGTACCAGTTCACGGTGGACCGCCTGGTCAGCACGCACCAGCTGATCAGCAAGGGCTACGTGGATACGGACACGACGCAGGTTGGGCTGGCGACGACTTTGGTGTTTGAAGGCATCGAGGGGCGGCTGGACAACGACGTTGAGCTCAGTTCGCTCAACGGCGGCGACGGGGTGGAGCGGGGCACGATCATCATCACGGACCGGTCGGGCAACAGCAGCGAGGTGGACCTGTCTCGTGCGGTGACGATCGACGACGTGCTGCAACAGATCAACAACGCGGCGGCGATCAGCGTGAGCGCGGCGATCAGCGGTGACCAGATCGTGTTGACGGATAACTCCGGCGGCGCGGGGAACCTGATCGTCGGCAACGTCGGCTCGAAGCAGACGGCCACGTCGCTGGGTATCGCCGGCTCGGTCGCGGCCAGCACACTGACCGGTACGTCGATCAACGATCTATCGACGAACACGGTGTTGCGCGCCTTGAACGACGGGCTGGGTGTGGGCGTGGCGTCTGGGCTGGACGATTTCCAGATCGACGACGGCACGAGCACGTTCAGCGTGAACCTCGACAACGCGTCGAACGTGGGCGACGTGCTGGACGCGATCAACAACGCGGCGGGGAACACGACGATCACGGCTTCGGTCAGCGGCGCGGGGCTGGTGCTCAACAGCACGGCTGCGGCGATCACGGTGACGGCGGAGAACAGCTCGACGGCCGCGGCGGACCTGGGCATCGCCGGCAGCAGCGCGGGGACGACGCTGACGGGTTCGCGCGTGCTGGCGGCGGTGAACTCGCGGCTGCTGAAGAACCTGTCGACGGCCGCGACGATCACGGCGGGTACGGTCGACGTCAACGGCACGGCGATCGATCTGTCCAGCGCCCAGTCGGTGACGGACGTGATCGATCTGATCAACGCGGAGACGGGTACGACGAGCGTGACGGCGGCGCTGAACTCGGCGGGCAACGGCATCACGCTGACGCACGCGAGCAGTGCGTCGTTTGACGTCAGTGACACGACGGGGAACCTGGCGACGCAGCTGAACCTGGCGGGCACGCACGCGACGGGCACGGCGGACAGCGGCGACCTGGACCTGCAGTACATCAACGCCAACAGCCGACTGGATTCGATCAACGGCGGCAAGGGCGTGGCGGGGGGCAAGTTCACCATCACCGACTCGAACGGTGCGCAGGACACGGTGGATCTGACCCAGGGTGAGACGACGCTGGCGGAGGTGATCGCGGAGATCAACAGTCGGCCGAACATTCAGGTGACGGCGTCGATCAACTCGACCGGTGACGGGGTCCTGTTGACCGATTCGGGCGGCGGGGCGTTGAAGTTGAAGGTGGAAGAGGCGGGCTCGACAACCGCGGCGGACCTGGGTCTGCTGGGTGAAGACGAGGACGCCGACGGCGAGCTGGACGGTTCTTACGAGCGGTCGGTGTCGGTCCTGGCGACGGACACGCTGCAGGACGTGGTGGACAAGATCAACGCGGCGGACGTGCCGGTGTCGGCGGCGATCATCAACGACGGCACGGAAAGCGCGCCGTTTAGGGTGAGCCTGACCAGTTCGCGGACGGGCGCGGGCGGGAGCATCCTGCTGGACGACGGCGGTTTGGGCCTGAACGCCTCGACGCTGGTCGAGGGTCGCGACGCGGTGGTGTTCTTCGGTTCATCCGATCCGGCGGAGGCGCTGCTGATCACCAGCTCGACCAACGCGCTGAGCGATACGATCTCGGGCGTGACGATCAACCTGAACGGTACGAGCGACGAGGCGGTTTCGCTGACGGTCTCGCAGGACACCGAGCAGATCGTCACGGCGGTGTCGGACTTTGTTGACCGGTTCAACGACGTGATCTCGCGGATCGACGAGCTGGACAGCTTCAACTCGGACACCGAGGAGAAGGGGCTGCTGCTGGGCGATCCGACGATCTCGACGATCAAGCGGCAGCTGATCAGCCTGATGTCGCGCGAGTACACCGATGTGACGGGTCAGTACACGCGGCTGAACGAGGTGGGCATCACGTTTACGACCGGTGCGCAGCTCTCGTTTGACGTGTCGAAGTTCCGCGACGCGCTGGCCAACGACCTGGACGCGGTGACGGAGCTGTTCAGCCTGAAGGAGGAGTCTGCGGGAACGGATGAGGAGATCGCCCCGGGCATCTTCGTGCCGGCGTCGGGCAGCTCGTTGGACCGGGCGGGCTTCGGGGCGCAGCTGGAGTTGCTGCTGGACGGTCTGACCGACAGCATCGACGGGCTGATCACGACGAAGACGAACACGATCGACACGCAGATCGAGATCTCCAACGACCGCATCGAGCAGCTTAATGAGCTGTTGGACGTGAAGCGTCAGCGCCTGGTGGCGCAGTACGCGGCGATGGAGACGATTCTCAGTCAGCTCCAGGCGCAGTCCAGTGCGCTGGCGTCGCTGGCGTCGGCGGTGCCGACGGCGGGTTGATAGACCGATAAGCCGTGCGGACGCCGCGGGCGGGCGTTGAACTGCAGGTCGCGGGCCGAGCGGTCGATAACATGAGCATGAACGACGCGCAATCCAACACACCGGTGAATCCCTACCTTCGCACGAAGGTGATGACGGCCAGCCCCGAGGAGCTGAGGCTGATGCTGTACGACGGGGCGATTAAGTTCTGCCGGCAGGCGACGGACGCGATGGGCAAGGGGCAGTGGGAGGCGATGTACAACGCGTTGATCCGCGCCCAGAAGATCGTGATGGAGATGAGCAACTCGATGAAGCCGGAGCTGGCGCCGGAGTTGTGTGAGCGGATGAGCGCGCTGTACACGTATCTGTACAAGCGGCTGGTGGACGCGAACCTGGAGCGGGACCGTTCGCCGATCGACGAGGTGATCGGGCTTCTAGAGTACGAGCGTGAGACGTGGCTGATGGTGGTGAAGCAGGTGGCCGCGGAGCAGGGCGGCGAGGCGGGTGCGTCGGGTGGCGAGGGCAACCCGGTGGGCCGGATCGGGCCGGATGATCCGGCCGAGATGCCGAAGCTGTCGATCCAGGGCTGAGTTTCGGGGGCGTGGGTTGGGCGTGGCGATGCTGTTGGAGCCTGCTGGATTAGCGTTTGAGATACGTGGTGTGATCGGTCGACTCGTCGTGAAACACGGCGGGTTTTTTTGTGGTTGGCGCCCGCGTCGACGGGGCAGCGGGGCGGCGGCGACCGCCAATAGCGCGAGGGTGTGGGGCTCGGGGACGGTGGCGGGTGTGGTGGGATTGGTATTGAGCCAGTTGAGCGTGAGGGAGGCGAGGTCGGTGGGGTTGATGACGCCGTCGCCGCTGAAGTCGCCCAGTGCCCAGCCGCCTGCGCCGAGCCAGTTGAGGGTGAGCGTGGCCAGGTCGGTGGGGTTGACGGTGTGGTCGAGGTTGGTGTCGCCGAAGAAGGTGTTGGCGATGGAGGGGTCGGTGACCCAGAAGTCGACGTCTGCCTGTGTGACGAGGCCGTCGAATGTTTGTTCGTAGTAGGGGTCGTGTGTGCCGGCGTTGCGTTCGGCCATGAGTGCGTCGATGTCGGCGGCGTCGGGTGAGCCGGAGTTGTTGTAGTCGCCGGCTGGGCCGTAGTTGAAGACGGCGCCGGCGATGTCGTCGGGGTGGAGCTGTCGGTTGATGGCGGTGCAGCAGAACGGGGCGCTGGGGTTGGTGAAGTCGCCGACGTACATGACTCGGAGGTCGGGGTCTTCGCCGTCCCACGAGGGGTGACCGAGTCCGATGGCGCCGTGTCCGAGCTCGTGGACGAAGAGGCTTTCGAGGTCGTTGCCGAGCCAGAACTGGATGGGGTCGACGTCTTCGATGCCGGGCGCGATCTGCAGGGCCTTGTCGATGTTGAAGATGATGTCGCCCTCGAGCGAGCCGCCGTTTGGCGGTGGGATGAAGCCGGCGGCGAAGCCGTTGTTGAACGAGTGTGTGGGGTCGGCGGAGAAGGCGCCGATGCGGATCATGGGCGCGTGTGCGCCGGGGTCGTTGATGGGCAGGCCGGTGTCGGGCAGGGGGCCGACGAAGGAGATGTTTGCGGCGGCGGACCAGGTGTTAAAGGCGTTCTGGATGGCGGTGTCGAATGCGCCGGTGCCGTTGACGCCGTCGAAGGTTGCACGGAGGCCGGTGATGTTGCTGGTGCCGATGATGCCGGGCCCGGGTTCGCCCGCGGCCATGATGAAGTCTGGGCCGGGCACGGTGGTGTCGGTCATGAAGCCCCAGGTGATCACGGCGCCGGTGCCGCGCAGGGGGTTGCCCCACTTCCATCCTTCCATGTTGGCGCCGGCCCATTGCTCGTTGTAACTGAAGAACGCTTGGGCGGGGGACGTGAACAAGACGATCAGCGCGCACGACAGGGCGAACCGGGTTGCCGCGCGTCGCGAAAGGGATAACGCTGGGGATTGGACCTTCACCGCAGGGCCCTCCGAAAGTGCATGGATGACAACCGACCCCCTATTATTTTCCGTGATGGAGGGGTGTGCCAGATAAATGTTGGTGACAGAGGGGTGGAGGCGGTTTAGGGCGTGCTGGGGGCGGGTTGATTCTGCTGCGTGGTGGTCGCGGCGGGCGGGTTTTGCGGCGTGGGCGGGCGATCGGCGGTGACGCGGACGATCTGGATGGCGCTGATGCGGCGGACGTCCTCGACGGGGATGGTGACCTCGAACTGGTGCAGGTCGCCTGGGCCGAGCAGGGGGGTCTGGTAGCGCCAGGAGCCGAGCGGTCGGCGGGAGTTGGGTTGGACGACGGCGTTCTCGTCGAGCACGTTGATCTGGAAGGTGTATCGCCAGGGGGCAAGGGACTTGTTGAGGAAGTTGCCTCGGATGGTGGCGCGCTGGGTGTCGATGTCGGAGCCGCTCTCGGCGGCGACGAGCAGGTCGTTGCCGACGCGTACGAAGATGGTGGGGTTGTTTCCTTCGCGGTCGATCAGGCCGACCATGGTCTGGACGGACCAGTCGGGTTTGAGTTTGTCTTCCTCGGCTCGTTGCTGGTCGGACTCGACGCGGGCGGTGTCCATGGCCTGCTTCATGGTGGTCTGGTGCAGGGCGCGTCGTGCGAGTTCGAGTCGGTTGCGTTCGTTGGCGAGTTGCTTGCGTTCGTTGGCGAGCTTTTTGCGCTCGGCTCGCCACTGTGCAAACAGTTCGTCGGTGTCTTGGTCGCGCGTTTCCTCGAGGAAGGTCGCGTATTCTTCTCGCTCGGCGCGGAGGCGTTCGACTTCGAGACGGAGTTGGGCGAGCTCGGCGCGGATGGCGGCGATGTCCTGTTGGGGGTTGTCCTGTTGGGCTTGCAGCGGCGCGGCGCAGCAGAAAAGCGTCACGGCAAGTGCGGCCGCGGCGGATCGAGTTGTGTTCATGACCTTCCCCTTGGTGTGATGCGATGAAGCGTGTCGTGCTTAGTAGTGGTGGTGCCTGCGTGAGCCGATGGAGAAGCCGAAGTTGCCCGTGCGGTAGTGCAGGCGGACGGCGGAGTGGTGGGGGTAGTAGCTGCGGTGATAGTAGCGGTGGGAGCGGGTGGGGTAGTAGTAGCTGGAGCGGTAGGTGGAGCAGGGGGATGAGCGGTAGTAGCGGGACGAGGAGTAGTAGGTGGGTGTGGTGTAGATGACGGGTGTGGAGCTTGCGTAGATGACGGGGTTCTGGCGGATGTAGGTGGTCGAGTTGTTGGAGCTGGTGACGGTGGTGTAGGTGGAGTAGCCGTCGGACGCGGAGGTGACGATGCGTGCGGTGTTGGGGTCGGGTGTGGGGATGGTGTAGTAGACGGGATTGCTGGGCTTGGTGGTGGTGATGGTGGTCGTGCTTGTGGTGTTGTCGCGCGATTGCTGATCGATGAGCTGATCGAGGCGGGACTCGATGCGCTGCTGCTGGAGTTCGAGGCGTTGGAGGGCGGGGTCGGCGAGAGGTTGTGTTTCCGTGTCGGCGTAGGTTGCGGGTGCGGGTTGCTGGGCGGCCTTGAGTTGGTTGAGTTCGGTGACGGCGGCGTTGAGTTCGGCCTTGAGTTGGGCGAGCTCGGCGCGCATGGCGGCGATGTCCTGTGGCGTGGCGGTCTGCTGCGCGGAGGTGGGCGCGATCAGCGTGGTGAGCGTCAGCAGCGCGGCGGCGGCGGTCGTGAGTTTGAGCATGGCCCGACTCCTTGAAAGAGTGCGACGATACACCTACCAGTATAGACGCGCGTTGGGCGGGGCTAATTCCTTTCTGGAGAAGATTTTACCCGAGGCCGGCGAACGGGCGTGTTTGAATCGGCCTTGGCGCGTGTTATTTAGCGATGAGGGGTTTGCGGAAGCCGGTGAGGTCGAACTTCCCGTCGTGCATGATCTGCAGCGTAACCATGCCGTGCTGGGGCGTTGTGTAGCGGTCGATGTTGTGGAGATGGTCCTGCCAGGGGTCGTGCTGAAGTCTCTTGAGGTTGCAGGACTGCAGGACGACAGCGGGCTGAACGGCGCGCAGCCAGTCGACGGCGGCGGGGGGGAAGGCGCCGTGGTGCGGCAGGTCGGTGAAGTCTGCGCGGAGGTCGAGGTTGGCGGCGAGCATGTCGGTCATGGCTTGTTGTTGGATGTCGCCGGTGAGCAGGAGTCTGCGGCCGGCGACGTCGATGGCGAGGACGATGGAGCGGTCGTTGTCTTCTTTGTAGTTGTTTTGTGCCGGCGGCCAGATGGCGCGGACCTGTGCGTGGGCGAGTTGGGTTTGCCATCCGGTGGTGATGACCTGGATGGGGATGTCGCGGTCGCGCAGGCCGGCGAGGAGGCGTTGGGTGGCGCGGGAGTCGTTGTCGAGCATGTGCTGGGTGGTGACGATGCGCGCGGCGGGGATGTGGTCGGTGAGTTCGAGGACGCCGGAGTAGTGATCGGTGTCGGCGTGGGAGATGACGAGGGTGTCGATTTGCGTGATGCCGAGCGCTTGGAGGGCGGGGGCGACGGTGCGCGAGCCGATCTGTGGATAGCTGCTTGAGCCGCAGTCGAACAGCCATGTTTCGTCCTGGGATTGGATGACGTAACAGGAGCCTGCGCCGACGGCGAGCATCCGCGCGGTCAGCGCGGGTGGGTCGGGTTGGAGCAGCGCGGTGTGCGGCAGGACGAGCCAAGCGGTTGAGAGCGCGACGCAGGCGGCGAGCGCGGCGGTGCGTTTGTAGAAGCGGCCCTGCAGCAGCGCGATCACGATGGCCAACGCGGCAACGGTCCACAGGGGCGTGGGCTTGGGCAGGTCGATGGCGGTGCCGAGTCGGTCGGCTGCCTCGACGATGCGGACGAAGAGTGAAGCGAGGGCGAGCAGGGGTGTAGCCAGCAGTGAGCCGAGTGACGCGGAGACCGTGCCGATGGCGATCTTTGCCAGGCCGAGCCAGAGGACGACGGCGACGAGGGGGAAGGTGAGTACGGACATGGCGATGGCCAGGGGGCTGATCATCTGGAAGTGGTAGGCGATGATCGGCATGGCGACGAGGAAGGCGATGATGGAGACGGCGAGGTAGTCGGCGAAGGTGCGGCGGAGGCGTGTGAAGAGGGTTTGGTGTTCCTGGAACAGTCGCTGGGGCCAGAGGTAGTTGCTGACGGGTGTGGTGAAGCAGATCAGCGCGGCGACGATGCCGAAGCTGAGTTGGAACCCGGCGTCGAACAGGTCGGTGGGTCGCGCAACGAGCAGGAGGAGCGCGATGAGTGCTAATAGGGCGCGGGGATCGGGTCGTCGGCCGGTGGCGCTGAGCAGGCAGTAGGCGGAGGTGATGAAGCCGGCTCGGATGATGGGGATGCGCCAGGGGACGGCCAGGAGGTAGAGGCCGACGACTAAGCCGGCGGTGACCAGGGCCCAGCGGGGGTTGGGGATGAGCAGGGCGGCGAGGAACCAGACGCCGAACGCGAGAACGCCGACGTGCAGACCTGAGATGGCGAGCAGGTGGGCGATGCCGGTTCGTCGGAAGGCGTCGTAGATCTCGGTCAGGTCGCTGGATCGGATGCCGAGCAGGATCGCGTCGAGCAGGGCGACGGCCTTGGGGTTGGCGGTATCGGTGTACCCGTGTTGGAGCGATCTGTGTGTGGCTTGTGTCCAGTTGTCGCGGCGTTGGGTGAGGGGGGAGAGGTGTGATGTTTCGTCGAGGTGTTGCCATGCGGTACGGGCGTGGAGCGTGCAGGAGGCGAGGATGCCGCGTCGGACCTTGTAGGTGGTGTAGTCGGGTTGGCCGGGGTTGGCGGGGTGTTGCAGGGGACGGAGGAAGCCCTGGACGCGGATGTGCTGGTGGGATTTGAGGCGTGTGTCGGCGAAGGGGAGGTAGATGTCCACGAGGCCCGAGGTGGGGTGGTCGCCAGAAGGCGTGTGGAGTGTATGGGTTCGGAGTGTGAAGACGGTGGCGGGTTGTTGGTGGGCGGGGTCGGTGTCATCGGGCGTGTGGATGCGCGGTTCGGCGGTGATGGAGCCGGACATGTCGACGAGTCGTGGGTGGGCGGTGGTGTAGTTTGAGATGTGGTGAGCGGGTTGGGTTTGCCGGACCTGCCACCACGTGGCGGCGGCGAGGGTGATGCAGACCATTGCCAACGCGGTGATGAAGGGGCGTGGGCGTCGTGTGAGCAGTGCGATGCAGACGAATAGCAGCGCGACGGTGGCGGCGATCGGCCAGGCGGCGGGGTGGGGCAGTTGTGAACCGAGGAGCAGGCCCAGTGCCCAGGCGATCGTGATCCGCACGATGGGCAGCGAGTGGAACGGTTGGGTGTTGTTGGTGTGTGGTGAAGTGTCCACGCGGGCGGTCCCCTGGGTGGACATGATACGCCAAGGTGGCGTGGGATGAGGGGATTAGCTGAGTTTGGGTGTGGGACAGGGTGCGCCGCTGCAGCAGGGTTCGATGTTGGTGTGACAGGTTCGGCACTGGCCGTGGCCGTGCACGTAGACGAGTTGGAGGGGGTGACCGCAGGCGGGGCAGCGGGGCGTGGCGAGAGGCTGGGGGGCGGGTTTGGGATGGTTGAGTTTGGGGGTCATGGTGGCAAGCGTCCAATAAGCGGCGACGTTTATTCGATGTTTGATCGGGTGTTGGGGATACTGTCGGATGGCGGTCTGAGCGTAAGTGGCTTACGAATAAGGCGTTGAATTAGTTCTTGACGTTGGGGAGCTGTCAGGTTAACATCAACCGAACAAAAAATCCAGAAAATAGTGGTGTACGCCAAAGCCGATGGTCGAAGTGATAAACCGGCGAGGAGAGCCGGGCCCACAATATGTTGTGGGCGGAAGAGAATGGACCACAGCTGAAAGAATAGCCATGGGAATTCCACTAGTCATGATCGGCCCGGGCGGCTCGTACACCACGCGATACGAAGCAATGGGTAGCAAGCTGCTACGCCGCAGCGGCGCGATGGGCGGCCCGCATCAGAGTTCGGGGCATCCGGAAGACGGATCGACGGACTCGGGATACGGCACGGGCCTTCCTTACCAGCGTTTGCGACGGGACAGTTGCGAGGGCAGCGAGGACGAGCGCACGCGTGCGAGTCAGCGAGCGGTGCGCGGTGAGGATCGGCTGGAGCGCATGGCTGAGGAGCTGGGCGCGTATCAGCCGGCCGCGGAGCAGCGGCAGCGACTGGCGCGCAGCGGGATGCTGGCGGCGGCGGCCTCGGCGATCGAGGCGTGGCTGGGGCAGCAGTCGGCCCTGCTTCGGAAGGCCTCTTCCGAGATGGCGGCGATGGCGCGTGTGACGGAACGACCGGCGGATCGGCCGAGCCTTCGGCTGATCCAACATGAGGAAACGAACGATGAATCTAACGCCGAAGCAACAAAAGATCCTTACGCTCATCCGCGATTCAAGATTGACGCGCGGCTATTCCCCGACGATGCAGGAATTGGCCGACGAGCTGAAGGTCAGCAAGGTCACGGTGTTCGAGCACGTCGAGGCGCTCATCAAAAAGGGCGCGCTGCGACGGGACGCGAACAAGGCACGCTCTTTGGAGCTGACGGAAAACTGTCTGCTACCGGATGAGTCGCGCTCGACGCGGCTGCCGCTGGTAGGCTCGATCGCGGCGGGCTCGCCGATCGACGCGGTGGAGGACCGCGAGTTCCTGGACCTGGAGGACCTGTTTGCCAATCCCGCGGCCAGCGGGGACGTGTTCGTGCTGCACGTGCGGGGCGATTCGATGATCGACCAGCAGATCTCCGACGGGGACTACGTGGTGTGTCGCAAGACCAACCAGGCCCGGAACGGGCAGACGGTGGTGGCGCTGCTGGACAGCGGCGAGGCGACGCTGAAGACGTATTACAAGGAGCGGAACGGACGGGTGCGTTTGCAGCCCGCCAATGAGGCGTACGAACCGATCTGGGTCGAGCCGGAGCGGGTGCAGGTGCAGGGCGTGGCGATCGGCGTGGTGCGGGCGTACTGATCGCGGTGCGCCACAATCAATCGGACGAAACGACCACCGCGTTGTGCGGTGGTTTTGTTTTTGGGTTGTTCGTTTGAGGTGCGTGCGGTGAGGGGCGTGGAGTTTTCGTATGATGGGGTGGTATGGGCATGCTTGCACGGATCGAGGCGTATCGTCGGCGCGTGTGGCGTTTGGCGTATCTGCTGACCGGCGATGAGTCGGCGGCGGGGGAGATGTTCGAGAAGATCATGCGGGATCGGAAGGCGATCGAGTCGGTTGAGCCGGACCGGCTGGATCGGCTGATCGTCATGCGCGCGCGAGAGATGATGGGGGCGCTGAAGACGCGGTTCGTGTTGGACCCGCACGTGGCGCTGTTGTATGGACTGCCGAGCGGATCGCGTGAGGCGTGGTTGTTGATTCACGTGGAGGACATGGACGAGCTGACGGCGGCGAAGGCGATGGACTGCTCGAAGAAGGCGTTGAGTTTGCATCTGACGCGTGCGGAGGAGGAGCTGCGGCGAGAGTTGGGTGATGGGGTGGCGGACCTGGCGGCGGCGGTGCGTCAGCGGGCGGATGGGATCGATCCGGCGCCGGTGATCGCGGCGTGGAGCCAGAAGCTGCGCAAGCGTCGCTTGTGGCGGATGTTCTGGATCAGCGTGGTGGCGGGAGCGGCGTTGATGGCGTTGTGGTCGTATTACATGGAGCGGACGGGGTGAGATGAAGTGAGGGTGGGGGGTGAGCCGATAAATCAAAGTGAGACGGGGCAGCGGAGTGCAGGGACGCGTATGAATCGTTTTGCGCTGTTGTTGGTTTTGATGGGGTCGGCCGCGTGGACGGGCGCGGCGGCGGCGCAGCCGGTGCGCGTGAATGAAACGCGGGTGGGGTCGTCGCTTGGTGAGGTGGTGACGGTCAGCAACGGGTGGGTGCGTGTGGAGGTTCGGCCGCGTGAGGGTGAGCTTCGGATCAACGGTCAGCGCGTGTCGATCGATCGCGGGCAGTGGGGTGATGACGCGGGTGATCGCGTGGCGGGGTACGCGGTGCATCGACACGTCAACGGCAGCGCGACGGTGGTGTTGCCGTTGCGGGGTGGGGCGGATTGTCTGCGCGTGGCCTACGTGCACGTGCCGGTGGGGACGGGTGTGGTGACGTTGCGGACGGTGGTGGACAACCGTGGGAGCTTGCCCGCGCTGGCGGACGGTCAGTGGGGTATGGCGATGCGCGAGGGGGCGGAGCCGATCGGCGGCTCGTGGGCGCGGGGGATGAGTGGCGCGGTGGGGCGTGGGTACACGGGTTGGTATGACGCGGCGGGATCGGCGAGCGTGTTGGCGTTTGGCGGGGGTGAGGGTGTGTGGGGATGGGGTGAGCGGGGTGTGGGGCGTGTGGTGGTGCGCGGGTCTGATCCGGCGGCGGAGCGGTACGTGGGGCGGTGGTGTCGCCGGCAGGACGATGTGTACCTGGTGGTGTTGCCGAAGTTCGGTCGCGTGTCGTCGGCATCGCCTCACGCGGTGGTCTCGGCGGCGCGTGAGGATGCGGGTTGGATCATGCGGGTGCAGCCGCTGCGTTTGCTGACGAGCGGGAAGGTGCGTGTGACGGGTGGGGCGCAAAAGTTTGAGCAGACGGTGAACGCTGGGCCGGGTCGTCCGATGCTGTTGGAGGTCCCGATCGATGCGGCTTCGGTTGAGTTGGAGTTGATCGATGCACAGAAGCGGCGGTGGTTGGGGGCGACGCTGCCGGGTGACGGGGGCGGGCGAGCGGATGCGGCGGAGGGTGTGGCGGCTTGGCCGATCGTGTCGTTGAGCGATGAGACGTTGGACTTGTATGAGGGTGCGTTGGGTGCGATGAAGCGGGGTGATGCGGGGCGTGCGGCGGCGTTGTTGCGCGGCGCGATGGATCAGCCGAACGATGCGCGGGGTTCGTGGGGTTTTTTGATGTATGCGACGGCGCTGATTCAATCGGGTCAGGTGGAGGAGGGTCGGCGGATGCTTCGGGCGCGTGTGGAGCGTGAGCCGGGCCTGGTGGAGGCGTGGTTGATGCTGGGTGAGTGGGAGACGGCGCGGTCGCTGGTGCGTTATGACGAGGAAGCGTGGGCGCGTTTGCGTAGCGGGTATAGCGCGCGGTTGGGTGCGGCGTTGAGTGGTGCTGGGCCGACGGAGTAGTCGGGTGGGGCGGGGTTGCAATGGCGGAGCCGATGGCGGACAGTGGTCGTCATGGCACGCGAACTCAAAGACAAGGTGATGGTGATCACGGGCGGCTCGGCGGGCATCGGCGCGGCGACGGCGGTGGCTGGTGCGCGGGCGGGGATGAAGGTGGTGATCGCGGCACGGCGTGGCGAGGCGTTGGAGCGGGTGGCGGCGCGCGTGCGCGAGGCGGAGGGTGAGGTGTTGACGGTGGTGTGCGACGTGGCG